>JBOHZW010000001.1:0-3880 GCA_050738715.1 Steroidobacteraceae bacterium
GGTGCAACGGTCGGCCCGTTCTGTTACCTTCGACCCGGAACCGTTCTCGAGGCCGGGGCGAAGGCGGGCACATTCGTGGAGATCAAGGAGTCGCGGATCGGCGCGTTCGAGTTGTCGCTGGAGGAGCGGTTGATTCGCAGCGAACTGGCCCGGCGTGAGCAAGCCGACCTGATCCGCACGGTCAACGACAACACCAGCGAGCTGATCTTCATGAAGGACAACAGCGGCAACCTGACCTATGCCAACGCCGCGACGCTGCGCCTGATCGGCCGCTCCAGCCTCAACAAGCGTGCACCCGACAGTGAAATCATCAGCATTCCGGCCGAACTCGCGGTGATTTCCGGCAACGACAAGCTCGTGATTAAAACAGGCCAGGTCGTCGAAGCCGAAGAGACCTACACCGGCGCAGACGGCGTACAACGCACCTACCTGTCGACCAAGAGTCCGATGCGCGACCGGAGCGGAGCGATCATCGGCGTGATCGGCGTGAGCCGCGACATTTCCGAGCGGTTGGTTGCGCGCGAGCGACTCCATCGCGCGCTCGAGACCGCTGAATCGGCGAGCGCGGCGCTGCGCGAAGCGGACCTGCGCAAGGACGAATTCCTGGCGATGCTGGCGCACGAGTTGCGTGGACCGCTCGCGCCGTTGCGCAACATGGTGGAAATACTCAAGCGCAAAGCAAGCGACCCGCACGTCATCGCGTCGGCCGTGGGCATGATGGAGCGGCAACTGGGCCAGCTGGTACGGCTGGTCGACGACCTGATCGATGTCAGTCGCATCACGCGCGGGCAGATCGAGCTGCGCAAGGAAACCGTCGACCTGTCATCGATCATCCTGCAATCCGTCGAAGCTTGCCGGCCGCTGGCGGAAGCGGCAAATCACCAGTTGGGAGTTACGATGTCGCCGCAGCCGATCCGCTTGCACGGCGATCCGGTGCGGTTGACGCAGGTGTTCAGCAACATCTTGAACAACGCCTGCAAGTACACGCCGCCGGGCGGGAAGATCTGGCTCACCAGCGAAGCGCGCGACGGCCAGATCGTCGTGACCGTGAAGGACAGTGGTATCGGCATTGCCCCCGATCAACTCAATGTCATCTTCGATCTGTTCGCGCAGATCGACCGCACGCTTGAGCGGACGCAAAGCGGCCTTGGCATCGGTCTGACGCTGGTGAAACGTCTGGCCCAGATGCATGGCGGCACGGTCGACGCGCTCAGCAAGGGCCTGGGCACGGGCACGGAGATCGTCGTGCGCCTGCCCACGATCAACGAGGTGCGCGAATCGCAAGCAGCCGCGCGCACCGATACACAGCAAGCGGGCCCGCGCAGGCGATTCCTGGTCGTCGATGACAACGAAGACTCCGCGGCGTCGCTCGCGATGCTGCTGACGATCGACGGACACGAAGTACGGACGGCACACGATGGCGCCGCGGCGGTGGAAGCGGTGGAGAGTTTCCAGCCCGATGTCGTGTTGCTCGACATCGGCCTGCCGCGGCTGAACGGCTATGAAGCCTGCCAGCGCATTCGTGGGCGGCCCTCAGGCCCGGACATCGTGATTATCGCGCTGACCGGTTGGGGCCAGGACGAGGATCGGCGCAAGTCGAAGGAAGCCGGTTTCGACCACCATATGATCAAACCCGTCGACTACGACGCGCTGAAGAAATGGCTGGCGCTGCAGGCGCCCGCGCAGCGAACCGGCTGAAACGGTCGCGAGCCTCGCGCTGTGAGCGCATTTCGAATCGACGGTAGGCGCGAACCAGTTGCAGTCCGAGCGGCGTCAGCGTTGCGCCGCCGCCATGCCTGCCGCCCTTGGCAGCGATGCTGGCGGGCCCGATGAGTGAATCATTCAGGCTTTGCATCAGGAGCCAGGCGCGACGGTAACTCATGTCCATGCCGCGCGCGGCTTGCGCCAGCGAGCCGGTGCGCTGCACGCCTTCGAGCAATTCTATGCGGCCGGGGCCGATGGCCAGTTGCCCGGCGAAATGAATGCGTACGCGCGCGGCGATGTCAATCATGGCGTTGCTGCTCCGGTCGCGATATATTCATTTGAATATAACGAGACTCTGGGGAAACTCAAGTGTTGAAGAGATGGGTCGCAGCGCTGGCGCTGCTGATGCTGCTGCCGTCTGGCGCGCGCGCCGCCGGACAGGAAAACCAGGTCACGGTGTTTGCCGCGGCCTCGCTGACCAACGTGCTGCAGGACCTGGGCAAGGAGTACACCGCGTCGACTGGTACTAAGTTGGCGTTGTCCTTTGCCGCAACTTCGATGCTGGCACGCCAGATCGAAAGCGGAGCGCGCGCCGATGTGTTTTTCTCTGCCGACCAGGAGTGGATGGATTACCTCGACCAGCGAAACCTGCTGCGCAAGGACACGCGCCGCAACCTGCTGGGCAACCGCCTGGTGCTGGTCGCGCCGGCGGGCAGCACGATCACGCTGCACATCGAGCCGAACTTCGCGCTGCTGGCCGCATTGCACGGCGGGCGCCTCGCCACTGGCGATCCCGACTCGGTGCCGGTCGGCAAATATGCCCGCTCCGCGCTGACGACGCTGGGCGTCTGGAACGACATCGCGGACCGGCTGGTGCGCGCCGACAACGTGCGCACGGCGCTGGCATTCGTGGCGCGCGGGGAAGCGCCGCTCGGCATCGTCTACGAGACCGACGCGAAGATCGAGCCGGGCGTGCGCGTGGTCGAAGTGTTTCCGGCCAACACGCATCTGCCGATCAGCTATCCCATTGCGCTGACGACCTCGGCTGGCTCGCAGGCCGCGGCGTTCGTCGAGTTCCTGCGTGGTCCTGCCGGAGCCGCCGCTTTCGGGAAATACGGCTTCATTGTCCTGCACTGAATAGCAACGAGTACCCGCGCGTTGCGCTCGCACTACAGCTTTTAGGCCCTATCGCCGGCGCATCGCGCGACGCGCGGGGGTCGAGCTGGACTGCAGGCTTTCGTCGGCAACGCGCACGCGGTTGCGGCCCTGTCGCTTAGCCTCATAGAGCGCCACGTCGGCGCGCGCGATCACTTCATCGAGCGATGCGGCGCCGTCGTTGCTGGCCGCCATGCCGGCGCTCAGGCTGACGCGCAGGCCCGCCGCGACGGCCGAGTCGGGCAGCTTGATGTCGAGTGCTGCGGCGCGCAGCGCTTCGACTCGCGCCAGCGCCGCGTCGAGTGGCTGTGCCGGCAGAAGCAGAAGGAATTCCTCGCCGCCCCAGCGGCCCATCACTTCGCCATCGCGCAGCATGCTGCGGCTGATCGCCGCCAGTTCCCGCAGCACGCGATCGCCGACGGCATGCCCGCAGACATCGTTGATCGACTTGAAGTGATCCAGGTCGACCAGCGCGACGCTCAGCGGCGTATGCGCCGCATTCGCCTCGTTCAACGCTACCGTGGCCAGTTCCGCGGTGCGCCTGCGGTTCGGCAGCTTCGTCAGCGAGTCTTCAGTCGCGAGACGCTGCAGTGCGCGGCGGTGGCCGCGCTCGGCGAACAGGATGTAGCTGAGCAGCATGATCAGCGCGGCGCCCGCGGCGAGCAGGTCGGCGCGGCGATTGAGCTGGTTGCGCTGCAGGTCCGAACGTTCACGCGTCAGCGAAAGTTCGCGCTGCAGCAAGGTATTGCGTTCCACTTCGCTGTCGACGCGGAAGCGTGCGCGCAGCACGCTGCCGCTGCGGGCGCGATCCGCGTCGCCGACCGCGCGAGCGCGCTGCACGTATTCACGCAGATCGGAGTAGGCGGCCGTGAATTTTCCGGCGGCCGCATTGGCGCGGGCGCGCAGGTGATAGAGTTCCGGCACTGCGCGTGGCACGATGTCCGTGCCGTCGTGGTCGAGCACCGCATTGAGCGTGGCCAGTGCAGCCGCACTGTGCCCTTCGTCGAGATCAGCATGGGCC
>JBOHZW010000002.1:0-8337 GCA_050738715.1 Steroidobacteraceae bacterium
CAACTGGCGCGCATCCTTCGGGCCGTTCAGCGTCGGTGCATACGCGGGCAACGTCGCGGGACTTCCGGGTGCGTTGCCCGGCCACAGCGCGATGCGTTCTGTCGGTGGCCACGCTGGCGCGGCCGGATCACCGAGCGCGCTGGTCGGCGGGTCGCCCCAGTCATCGGCCCTCGCGCGCAGCGCACCGCCCAGCAGCAAGCCGCCCGCGAGGAATGCACGTCGATCAGCGCTGAAAATGGGCCGCTCCTGTTCAAGCTACCCGCCAGATGCGGATAATATTCTCGGAAGGGCATCATCACATGAAAAGAAAACGATTTTTGTCGCGCCGCCAATTCCTGCAATCGACCGCGGGCGCTGCGGGCTTGGGCCTGGCTGCAGCGACCGTGCTGCTCGAGTCCACGCCGGTACTCGGCACGCCGAAACCGGCCGCCGCCAGTGACCGCGTACGGTTCGGCATCATCGGTGTCGGCATGGAAGGCTCCGACCTCCTCAGCAAGGCGATCACGCTGCCAGGCATCGAGTGCGGCGCCGCCTGCGATCTGTACGACGGGCGTCATGAGCTGGCGCGTGAGATCGTCGGCAAGCCGCTTCCGGTGACACGCCGCTACCAGCAGCTGCTCGACAACAAGGAGCTCGACGCGATCATCGTGGCGGTGCCGGATCATTGGCACAAGCGGATCGTTGTCGACGCGATTGCTGCCGGCAAGGACGTCTATTGCGAAAAGCCGTTCTCGCACAATCCGGCGGATGGACTTGCGATGGTGGCCGCGAGCGCGAACAGCAATCGCATCGTGCAGGTCGGTTCGCAGCGAACCAGCTCGGCGCTGTGCGCCAAGGCGAAGGAAATGATCGACGGCGGCGCGATCGGCAAACTGAGCCTCGTCGAAGGCACATTCGGGCGCAACGATCCGACCGGCGCGTGGGAATATCCGCCGCCTGCCGACCTCTCGCCGCAGAACCTGGACTGGGACACGTGGCTTGGCACGGCGCCAAAAAAACCTTTCGATGCGTTGACGTTTGCGCGCTGGCGTTGCTGGAAGGAATACGGAACCGGTGTCGCCGGCGACCTGCTCGTGCACCTGGTGAGCGGCATGCAATGCGTGCTCGGCATCAACGAGATCCCGAAGCGCGTCGCCGCTTTCGGCGGCAATTACCGCTGGGATGACGGCCGCAACACGCCCGATGTGCATGCCGCGCTGTTCGAGTACGCGGGCGTGCCGGTGTACATGCGCCTCTCGCTCGGCACTGAAACCGCCGAAGTGACGCGCTTCATGGGCTCGAAAGGCATCATCGAGCTGAGCGAATTCGGCCTCACGTACGCGCCGCAGACGGGGCTCGACAATGCACCGTCCTACTATGCGAATTCGTTTCCGGAACGCTTGCGCGAGCCATATTACAAGCAGTGGCACGAGCAGCACGACCCGGAGCACGGGCACGAGCCGATCTCCGAAGTATTGAGTTTCAGGGGGAACGACTATGACGACCTGCGTCCGCACCTATGGAAATTCTTCGAGTCGGTCCGCACGCGAGCGCCGCTGCTGCAGGACGCGCAGTTCGGGCACAACGCCGCGATGGCCTGCCATCTGGCGAACGAATCGTACTATCGCAAGACGGCCGTGTATTGGGACGCGGCATCGCAAAGCATCAAGTCGTAGCATGCGCACCCGGTATGCGTGCGGTGTGCTGCTGGTCGCGCTGCTGCCCTGGCTATCGGCTGTCTGCGCAACGCCGGCCCAGGCCGCCGCAGCTCCAGGGGAATCCGCGTACCTGGGCCGATGGGATCTCACGCTGCACGCACCTGGCCGCGAGTTTCCTTCGTGGCTCGAACTCACCAATACCGATGGCAGGCTGCGCGCGCGCCTGACGAGCCGTTGGGGACATCCGCGCGAATTGCCGCAGGTCTCGCTGACCGACGGTCACCTGCGTTTCGTGTCGCCGAAGGAAGAAGAGGACCGCAAGGACGACATGGTCTTCGAAGGGCAGCTGGTCGGCGATACGCTCGACGGAGTGACGAGCGGGCAGGATGGCACGCCGTGGACCTGGTCGGGCGTGCGAGCACCTACGTTGGCGCGCGCTACGGCGCCGCGCTGGGGAAAGCCGCGGCGCTTGTTCAACGGCAAGGATCTATCCGGATGGCACTCGGCTGATCCGCCCGCGAAACTCCAGTGGACGGTTGTCGATGGCGCGCTGGAGAGTCCCGGCCACGGGCCCGAGCTGGTCAGCGATGAAAAATTCGAGGACTTCAAGCTGCACATCGAATTCAACCGCGGCAAGGGCGCGAACAGTGGCGTGTACCTGCGCGGCCGTTACGAGCTGCAGGTGGAGGACGACCCGGCCCCCGAGGATTTCACGATGCGCACCGGCGGCGTGTATGGCTTCATCGCGCCCCAGCCGGCGGCGCCACGCGACAACGGTGTGTGGCATCGCTATGACGCGACGCTCGTCGGCCGCACGCTCACGGTGCGGCTCGATGGCAAGACCATCATCGACACCCAGGAAATCCCGGGCATCACCGGCGGCGCGCTCGACAGCCACGAAGAACTGCCGGGGCCTTTCTACCTGCAGGGGAGCGAGGACGGCCACGTTCGCTATCGCAATATCATAGTGACGCTGGCACGACCGTGACCGCGAAGCAACCGGCCGGCACAGCCGCCGGATTGCTATTCGCGTTGTACACGTGTTGCGTGCCCCTCGTGTTGTGCGCGCAAGCTACGCCGGCCATGCCGCTGCCGATGATGCCGTGGCCCGCGCACGTCGCGCCGGGGAACGGGGAATTCGCGATCGACGGGAGCTTTGGCATCCGTTTGAGCGGCTATCGCGAGCCGCGACTGGAACGGGCGCAGCAACGGTTTCTCGACGTGCTGTCGCGCGCCACCGGAATTCCGCTGTGGCGCGAGGCGCGGATCAATTCGGCGCGTTTCACCGTCGAGACCGCCGCGCCCAGCGCGCCAGTGCAGCGGCTCGGTGAAGACGAGTCGTATCACCTCGAAGTCACCGCGACCGGCGTGCGGCTGGCGGCGCCCAATCCGCTCGGTGTGCTGCGCGGCCTGCAGACATTCCTGCAGTTGGTGCGCGTCACGCCCGCGGGTTTTTCGGTGCCGGCGGTCATCATCGACGACGTGCCGCGTTTTCCGTGGCGCGGCCTGCTGATCGATGCCGGGCATCGCTTCGTTCCGGTGGAGGTCATCAAGCGCAATCTCGACGGCATGGAAGCGGTCAAGCTGGATGTCTTCCACTGGCGCTTTGCCGACGACCAGGGTTTTCACATCGAGAGCAAGGTCTTTCCGCTGCTGCAGCAGCAGGGATCGGGCGGCGTCTACTACACGCAGGACGAAGTGCGCGAAGTCGTCGCGTACGCGCGCGACCGCGGCATCCGCGTCGTGCCGGAATTCGACATGCCTTGCCATGCGGGCTCGTGGTTCGCGGGCTACCCGCAACTCGCGGGCGGCCGCGACGCGCAGCACAGTTCGGCGATGGATCCCACGCGCGAGGAGACCTACCGGTTCCTGGCGCGGTTCATCGCTGAAATGGCGGCGCTGTTTCCCGATGAAGTCTTCCACACCGGCGGTGATGAATGCGACCCATCGCAATGGACCGCGAACCCGCGCATCCTGGAGTGGATGCATGCGCACGCGATCGCCGACGGTGCGGCGCTGCAGGATCGCTTCACGACACGCGTGCACGGGCTCGTCGCTGCGCAACACAAGACGATGGCAGGCTGGGATGAGGTGCTGCGCACCGGGACTCCGACGGATGTGATCATCCAGTCCTGGCGTGGGAGCGATGCGCTCGCAGCGGCGGCGCGCCGCGGTAACCGCGGCGTGCTTTCGTTCGGCTACTACATCGACCTGAACCAGTCGGCTGCGGAGCACTACAGGGTCGACCCGCTGGATGGCGATGCGGACACGCTCGATGAAACACAGCGTGCACGCGTCCTCGGTGGTGAACCGACGATGTGGACCGACGTGCTGTCGCACGAGAACATCGACAATCGCATCTGGCCGCGCACGGCGGCGATCGCCGAGCGGCTCTGGTCGCCGCGGGATGTACAGGACACCGACTCGATGTACGAGCGAATGGCAATCGTGTCGCAGCAGCTCGTGTACCACGGCCTCCGCCCTGGCCTGGTGCTGGATGACATGCTGCAGCGCATGACGGGACAGGCCGATCCGGCCGCGCTGAAAGTGCTGGCCGCGGTCGTGCAACCGCCGAGGAACTACGAGCGCCAGAGCCTGCGCGAATATTCCGACTTCACGCCGCTCAACCGCCTCGTCGATGCCGTGCCGCCGGAGAGTGAGACGGCGCGCGCATTTGGCAAACTGGTGGGACGGATCGCCGCGGGCAAAGGCCGTCCCGATGACTGGGAGCAGGCGCAGCGATGGCTGGCACTGTGGCGCGATAATGACGCCGCGTTGCAGCCACAGCTGGCGCACTCGTTCCTGACGCAGGAGCTGGCGCCGTTGTCGAGGAATCTGGCCGACGTGGCGCGGCTGGGTCTCCAGGCGCTGGACGACCTGCGGCACGATCGCGGCGTCGGCGCTTCAGACCGCCGCCGCGATCTCGATTTCCTGCAGGCTTCCGCGCAACCGCAAGCCGTGCTGCTGCTGATGGTCGTGCCCGCGGTAAGATCGCTGGTACTGGCGACCCGGGAAAAGAGCGAATGATCGACCGCAGAACAATGCTGGTTTCCACCGCCGCCACGCTGGTGAGCTGCGTGCTGCCGCGCGCAGCCCGCGCAGGCGCCGCGTCGCTGACGCCCGACCTCGCGGTGACGATCCGCATCGCACGCTACGTGGACGAGAACCACGTCGAACTGATTTCCAACGGCGCTGCTAAGATCGTGGAGCGAGGCGACCTGTTCGAGAACTGGACCGTCATGGAAATCGTGCCCGGCGAGGAGCCCTTCGTCGTGCTCGAGGATTTCCAGCGGCTCGACGGGCACATGCTGTTCGTTGACGTCGACGGCGTCGCCGGCGATTTTGGCAAATCGCTCGAGCCGACTTTTGCGGGGGCAGGCCCGTTGTGGCTTGGCCACGCGCGCGAGGAAATCATCAACAGCGCGCGCGATCTGCTCGCCGATGAAATCCTTGCGAAGCCGGGCGATCCGGACTACCAGCAGATTGCCGGCATCTTCGCACCGATCCGCAAGGTCGCCGGCGACACTTACAGTTTCATCGGCACGCCCGACACCTACGACAAGATCGGCTTTACCTATGGCGGCCGCACGGCGAATTTCGAACCGGCGCTGTTTCATCCGTCCATCACCCCGATCTGCGAGGCGGGCAAAGTCTGGAACGGCCTTGTGGGCGGTTATCTGCCGGTGCTGCGTTTCGTTTATCCGCAAGAAAACGGCGATTGGACCGAGTTCCTCGCCTTCGCGCCGTTTCGCATCGTCGATGGCAATCTGCACTACCAGCCGGCGTGGTATCGCGTCAGTCGCATCGAGCAGCAGCGTCTTGCGTGGAGCAAGCATTTTAACTCGTTCCTGCCCTCGGCCACGCGCGGGCCCGAAGATCCTCGCGTCTACTACTCGGACCTCGGCGAGTTGAAGGACCGTTGGGATCACCTGCTGGAATCGTCGATGACGACGGTGTTGCCGGACGAACGCATCTCGAACATGGCGCGCTTCAGCCTGGTGCGCGCGCTGATGACGCGCCAGGCAGGCTGGCCGAAGTACGGCGCCGTCGACAAGAATTACGGCGGCACCGAGCACGACGGTTTCCAGGACACCTTCACGGTCGAAACCGAGGCGATGCTCGAGTGGGGATTGATCGACCGCGCCGGTCAGTACATCGACAATTATTTCGGCGCCTTCGTGCGCGACGACGGTTCGATCCTGTATCGCGGCCCGGAGACCGGGCAGTTCGGCCGCATGCTGACCGTCGTCGCGCAGTACTTCAGCGCGGGCGGCAATGCGGCGCTGCTGCTGAAGCATCGCGGCCGCATCGATGCCGTCACGAACTACCTGCTGCGCCTGCGCGCGACGGCACGGGCACGTCCGGCGAGCGATGCGGCTTACGGCATGTTGTCTGGCTGGAGCGAGGCCGATTCCTGCCTCGAGAAGGATCCGCAACGCTACGTGCAACCGTACTTCGGCAACAGCGCAGAAGCGGCGCGCGGCTGGCGCGACCTGGGTCGCGTTTGGGAAGCGATCGGACGGGAACGCGGCGACGCGGCCTTGAGCGAGTGGGGCGGGAGGCTGCAACGCGAGGCAGCAGCGTTGCGCGCCGATCTCGCCACGTCGATCGAGCGATCGACGCTCCTGCGCGATGGCGAGCGCATCATCCCGACGATCGCCGGGGTGGCGGAGCCCGAGCACATCGTCGTGCCGCGCGACAACTCTGACCCGCAATATCGCGGCTACCGCGCGTACATGGAAATGCTCCACTCCGGGTTGTTGACGAGCGCGCAGATCGGCGCGATCAGCGACTATCGTTCTCACCACTATGACGTGCTGCTCGGCGTGCCCACGGCCTACGCCTACAACACCAAGGAAATGGCGGGCTTCCTCGCCTACGGCAACGGTTACGCGATGATCCAGGCCGACCGCATTCGCGAGGCCTTGCTGCTCACCTACAGCTCGATGGCGCACCAGTACACGCGTGGCACCTGGCTCGCGCCCGAAACGCGCAAACCCCTGTCCGCCGATGAATCCGCGCCGTATTGCAGCCCGGCACAACTGGTGGTGCCGCTGATGCTGCGCTGGCTGCTGGTGTTCGAGGATCCCGACGCCGAGGTGTTGTGGCTGGGCCGCGGGGTGCCGCGCCAGTGGCTAGCCGACGGCCAGCTTATTTCGGTTTCCAGCGCGCCTACCCGCTGGGGTCGCGTCGGCTTTGCGCTGCAGTCGGCGCTCGGTCACGGCAGGATCGACGCGCGCATCAGCTTTCCGACGCGCGGCATCGCGGCTCAGACGAAACTGAGGTTGCGCGCGCGCGAAGGCGCCCGCATTCGCTCGGTCATGTTGAATGGACGACGCTGGAAACAATTCGACGCCGCCGGCGATTCGATCACTGTGCCGCCCGCAACCGGCGGTGAACTGACGATCGTCGCTCACTACTGAGATATAAGGAGCACACGGCGATGATGGACTCACACGATTCACGGCGCCGTCGGTTCGTGCAACTCGGATCGCTGGCAACACTAGGCGCGTTGCTGCCCGCCGCGCGCGCGACAGCGACAGTCGGCGTGACCGGCAGCGCGCGACCCGGCGCGCCCGCCGTCGTTCCGGCGCTGTCGGAATTCAACTATGGCGATGTCTCGCTCGCCGACGATGGCCTGCAGGAGCAGCAGCGCAGAGCGACGCACGCCGTGCTGATGGCGCTCGATGAGGATAGCGTTCTCAAGCCACTGCGGCAGATGTCCGGCATGAGGGCGCCGGGTTCTGAACTCGGCGGATGGTATCGCTACAACCCGAACTATGACTGGCGCGCCAATTTCGATGATGGCTTCGCACCCGCCTGCACTTTCGGCCAATGGGTGTCGGCGTTGGCGCGTGGCTACGCGATCGATCGCGATGCGGCGACGCGCGACAAAGTGCTGCGTCTCAATCGCCTGTACGCGCAGACGATCAGCGGCCGGTTCTACGAAGACAATCGTTTTCCGACCTACTGCTACGACAAGATTGTCTGCGGACTGATCGATTCTCACCAATACGTCGGCGACCGCGACGCTTTCCGCATTCTCGAACGCACGACTGATGTGGCATTGCCGCACCTGCCGGGCCGGGCCATCGAACATGGGGTGAGCTGGCGACCCGGCACCGATGAGTCGTTCACCTGGGACGAGTCGTACACGCTGTCAGAGAACCTGTTCATCGCTTTCCAACGCGGTGCCGGAGATCGCTATCGCACGCTGGGTAGGCAATACCTGGACGACGAATACTACGGCCCGCTCGCGGAGAACCGCAGCAACCTGGCGGGGCGCCACGCCTACAGCCACGTCAATTCACTGAGCTCGGCGATGCAGGCCTACCTGACGCTGGGGAGCGAGCGCCACCTGCATGCGGCCAGCAATGCATTCGACATGCTGGTTGCGCAGAGCTACGCCACCGGCGGTTGGGGACCGGATGAAACGCTGCGCGCTCCCGACAGCGACGACGTCGCCGACAGCCTCAATTTCACGCACCACAGTTTCGAGACGCCGTGCGGTTCATACGCGCATTTCAAGTTGACGCGCTACCTGCTGCGCGTTACCGGCAACGCGCGTTACGGCGACAGCATGGAACGCGTGACGTACAACACGGTACTCGGCGTGAAGCCGATGCTGGCGGATGGCAGCACCTTCTATTACGCCGATTGCAACTTCGAAGGCCACAAGTTCTATCACGCAGCCAAGTGG
>JBOHZW010000003.1:0-2128 GCA_050738715.1 Steroidobacteraceae bacterium
AGCCGGTGATCGTGCCGCCCGGAAACACCGCGCGCAGCACCGCACCGGGCGTGACATCGTCTCGCAGCATGCCGCGCACATTGGAGACGATGTGGTGCAGGTGCGGATAACTCTCGGTCACCATGAATTCGTTCACTTCGACGGTTCCGGCGTGGCAGATGCGGCCGAGATCGTTGCGTTCCAGGTCGATCAGCATGACGTGCTCGGCGCGCTCTTTTGCGTTCGCGAGCAGCTCCTGTTTCTCGGTGGCATCGCTCTTAGGGGAGCCGTGGCGCGCGCGCGTGCCGGCGATCGGTCGTGTCTCGACGCGCCGTCCGGTCACGCGCACCAGGCGTTCGGGCGAGGAACTGAGCACCGTGAGATCGGGCAGCGTTGCGTGGACGGCGAAAGGCGCCGGATTCGCGCGCCGCAGCGATTCGTACAGCGCGCCGGCAGCGGCCTCGGCGCCGTACTCGACGCGCCAGCCGCGCGAGAGGTTGGCCTGGTACACATCGCCGCAACCGATGTGCTCCTGCGCGCACAGCACGATATCGCGGAACTGGTCGGCCTGCTGTTCGATGATGGCGAGCGGCTGCGCCGCGCCCGCCGCGCCATTTGCGCGCGGCAGCGCCGTCAGCGCGGCTTCGATGCCCGCAGCGACGGCGTCAACATTGGATTCGGCGACGACAAAGCTGCGCTGCTCCGCGTGGTCATGAACCAGCGCTGCGTGCACTCGCAATGCCAGCGCACAGACCGCATCGGCCGGGAGCGTAGGAATGTGCAGACCGCGCTCGACATGACCTGCGAGTTCGTACCCGAGATAGACGATCCACCCGCCCCGAAACGGCAGCGGAGGCAGAGGCTCTGCATCCGACCGCTCCGTGCGCCACCATTCATCCAGCGCATCGAGGAAATCGGGACTGTGCAGCGTGACGCCTTCGCATTCCAGCCTGCCATCGCCGCGCAACAGCAGCGACGCGCCCGGCTGGCAGGCGAGAATCGAATAGCGCCCGAGCGCACCGACTGCGGTACTGTCGAAAAGAACTGGGAACAGAGCTGGATTCAGCGCCGCGAGCGCGCGCAGCTGCGAGGGAGTCGTGCGCAGTTCGCGCACCGTTGGCCCGTGCGCGTTCATCGTCGCGCCGCGGCGTTAGCCAGGCAGGCGGCGCAGGACCAACGTGCCGTTGGTGCCGCCAAATCCGAATGAGTTGGACATCGCCACGTCGATGCGCATCTTGCGGGCGGCGTTCGGCACGTAATCCAGGTCGCAGTCCGGATCGGGATTTTCGTAGTTGATCGTCGGCGGCGCCACCTGGTCGCGCAGCGCCAGTACGCAGAATATCGCTTCGACGACGCCAGCCGCGCCAAGCAGGTGACCGGTCATCGACTTGGTGGAGCTGACCGCGAGTTTCGCGGCATGCGCGCCGAACGTGGCCTTGATCGCCGCGGTTTCGGCGCGATCGCCGAGCGGCGTCGAAGTGGCATGCGCATTCAGGTATTGCACGGCATCGCCATCCAGCCCCGCATCGCGCAGCGCGTTGCGCATTGCGAGGCTCGCGCCGGCGCCATCCTCGGGCGGTGCCGTGATGTGATAGGCATCGCCGCTCATGCCGAATCCGACCAGCTCGGCCTGGATGTTCGCGCCGCGGCGCCGCGCATGCTCGTATTCCTCGAGGATCATCGCCCCGCCGCCATCGCCGAGCACGAACCCGTCGCGGTCGCGGTCCCACGGGCGGCTCGCCGTCGTCGGCGAATCGTTGCGCTGTGACAGTGCCTTGGCCTGCGAGAAGCCGCCGACCGCAGTCGGCGTCGTGCCCATCTCAGCTCCGCCCGAAACGACCAGGTCGGCATCGCCATACTGGATCGCGCGCGCTGCCAGGCCGAGCGCATGCGTCGAAGTGGTGCAGGCTGTGACGACGCCGAGGTTCGGGCCGCGCAGCCCGTAGCGGATCGACAAATGCCCGGCGAGCATGTTGATGATCGAACCCGGGATGTAGAACGGCGTGATGCGGCGCACTCCGCCGGCAAGAAATGCGTTGTGCTCAGATTCGATCGTGCTCAAACCGCCGATGCCGGCGCCCATGATGACGCCGCACCGGTCGCGATCGAGCTTGTCGAAATCGAGTCCGGCATCGGTGACCGCCTGCAC
>JBOHZW010000004.1:0-3444 GCA_050738715.1 Steroidobacteraceae bacterium
CGCTAGACCCGCAATCACGGCGCCTTAATTACAGTCGTTGACGCCGACCAGCTCGGCCAGCGCCCGGCACGCGTTGACGGTGCGCGCCGGTCCCGTGGCCGTCGTCACCGTATCGGTCGAATCGTGCAGTAATGCATGCACGCGGCGCACATCGAGGCCAGCCTTGCGCGCCAGCAGCAGGGCCGTCACGCCGGTGATCTCGCCGGTCGCGATCGAACTGCCGGACGAAAAATCGTAACGGCCGCCGGGCGCGAGCGTCAGCACTTCTCGGCCAGGCGCCTGCAACTCATCGGCGTTCGCGGCCGCGTCTTCGCTGCGCGCGACGCCCAGCACATTTCGCAAGCTTCCCGGGAACGACGGGCCTGCTTCGCGCGGGCCGACGATGATGATGCCCTCGCTCATCGCGCGTTCGGCGAGCGCCTGCAGCAACGGGTCGGGCGGGCCGCTGAGGCTGAGGTTGATGATGTTCGCCTTCAGCTCCACGGCGCTTGCGAGTGCCTGCGCCAGCGTGAACGAATTGCAGCGCGCTTCATCGCGCCCTTCCTGCAGCTGCCAGCAGGCCTTCAGCGCCAGCAGCTGCGATTCGGGCGCCACCCCGGCAATGCCCACGCCATTGTTGGCATTCGCGGCGATGACGCCGGCAATCGCGGTGCCGTGGCGATCGAGCTGGAAGCGGCGCGCATCGCCGTCGACGAAATTGCGCTGCACATCAACGCGACCGCGCAGGTCTGGATGATCACTTGCGAGACCCGTGTCGATGAGCGCGATGCGCACGCCGCGGCCGCGCGAGATGCGGTGCGCGGCGCTGATGCCCATGTGCTCGTTTCCCGATTGCACGGCGGCGTAGGGGTCGGACTGCGTGCTGCGCACCGTGTAGTCTTGAAGAGGCTCGGCGAGCAGCACGCGGCCGTCGGAATGGAGCTGCTGCAATACCGCCTCACGCGTGCTGCCGGCGGGCAACGCAAACACTGCGCAGTGCATGCGCAGCAACTGGATCGGCCAGGCGGCAACCGCCTGCAGGTGATACTTGCCCGCGACGGCGTGCATCGTGCGCCGCGCGCCATCGCTGACCGTGTAGCCATCGCTCGCGGCGTAGCCGCGCGAGCTGCCGCCGGCGAACAGCGGACGTTGGCCCGGTTCGTTCGCCACGGCGACGACGATGAAATTGGAGGCGTCCGTGCGTGAAGCCATCGACAGTTCGTTGTCGGACTGTGCCGCAGTGTGCGTCGACGCGCAGCCGGCAACCAGGAGCGATGCCAGCGCCAGCGCCGGAAGGAACGATTTTGTCACGGCCAAAGTCTACCGCGCTCCGGGCTCCGCGAAGCGCACGCGCGGATCGGCGCGCAGCCGCGCCAGCGAGGCCGCGGGAATATCCGCGACACCCGCATCGCGTGGCACCAGCGTATACACGCCGGCTTCGCTGGGGCCCGCGGCCACGACCAGGCCGCTCGCAGCCAGGATGTCTTTCAAATCGGCAAGCCGCACCTGGTCATCGAAAATCGCCTTGACGACCGGGCCCGCGATCACAGCGCTCGCGGGCGCATCGGTCACGGTGCGATAGGAGGGCGAAGCCGGCGCGCTGCGCCACAGCGCGATGCACAGCACTGCAATGGCGGCCGCCTGCAAAGCGAGCGCAGCGCGCATCCAGGGGAATGAGCGCGGCGGCGCCGACGGCGCGGCCGCGGCGATACCAGCAGCGGCTGGCGCTGGCGCAGCCTGTGAACCGTGCGCGTCGGCTTCGATGCGCTTCCACAACCGGTTGAACCCGGCCTGCGGCGCAAACTCAACGGTCGGTTCACGCGCGATCGCATTGCGCAGCCGTTGCTGCGCGGCGAGCTCAATGCGGCAAGCGTCGCAATTCTCTAGGTGGCCATCGAGCCAGGCAGCGTCGCGGGACTCGATGCGTCCGTTGACCCTCCACGGCAGCAGCTCGTGCGCGCGTGCGTGTTCGTTCATGTCTGAGGCTCCGTCGTACCGGCGAGGCCGGGCAGCAGGGCGCGCAACTTGGCGCGCGCGTGGAACAAGCGGGTTTTCACTGTGTTGACCGGGCAATCCATGATCGATGCGATCTCTTCGCAGGAGTGCCCGTAGCCATAGGCGAATTCGAGCGCCAGGCGTTGCTCGGTGGGCAAGTGGTGCATGGCGAGCAGAATCCATTCCGATGTTTCCGCCGCGCCGAGTTCGTCGGGCGCGGGCAGCGGTTCGTTCTCGATTGGCACCGCATCGAACAGCACATGGCTGCGCGAGCGCAGCGTTTTCAAAGCGCGTCGGTAGGCGATGCCCATGATCCACGTCGAGACGCGCGAGTCGCCGCGAAAGTCGCCGGCCTTGCGCCACACGACCCAGAGCGTGTCGTTGATGACTTCCTCGGCGATCTCGTAGTGGCGCGTGATGCGCGTCAGGAATCGCGCCAGGCGCCGGTGATAGGCAATGTACAGCTCGCGGAACGCCTCGCGATCGCCCGCAGCGACGCGGGTAAGCAGGCGGCGTTCGCCTTCGTCGCGAACCTGATGCAAGGGACTGGGCGCTGCGGCCATGCGAACTCAAATCTCCACGTAGTTACCGGTAGGTGCCGTCTGACGAGGCGCAGGTTCTGCTGACCATTAAAAAAACCAGGCCACCGTCGCCACCAGCGGGCCGCCGGCCGGCCCCTGAGAGTATTGCCGATGGGACGCATCCTGCACCCAGATCGCCGTCAGGTTCGCGCGCCAGTGACCATAATGCCAGCCGAGCGTCGCATTGCCGTATGCGTAGGCGCCATAGTCCACGCCTTGCGGATCGTAAAACCCTAGGCCGGCGCTGAAGTCGAAGCGGCGGACCAGCGTCCGGTGCCAGCTCGCCTCAAGGGTGTATACATCGCGGTTGGGCGCGAGTCCCATGGGCACCGAATACAGATTGAGCCGCGGCGTCCAAGTAGCCGCCAGATAGAGCTGGTCGCGCCAGGCCAGCGACACAGCCAGCTCGTCGTAGTTGTACGCCACCGGGCGCGAATCGTTCACGTACTGGTAGTGCGTGTAGGAGGCGCCCAGGTCGAAGTCACTGCTGATTGCGCGCTGCCACTGCAGGTACGCGGCCACCTCGTCATCGGCGCTGCGGGGCTGCGTGCGCAGCTGCGAAGCCCACACGCCGGCCGACCAGCCGACCGGGAAATTCCAATGCAGGTCGGCCTGCACTACGGGGTTGTTGTCGCTCTGCGAGACGCCGCGCAGCACGTAGTCGCTGGCCACCGTCACCGCGCCGCCCAGCGATGCACAAGCCGGACGAGCAATTGCTGCTGACATCATTGCAGCCAGCAACACGAAAACCAGCGGGCGCAACGCATCGGCCATGATGAGCGGGATTGTACCTGCGAACATGCACAGGCACGTTAGTGCGGCCCAAAGAAAAAGCGGGCAGCGACCAGGGGGGAGAAGTCGCTGCCCGCGTAAAAGGCCTCAATCAGTT
>JBOHZW010000005.1:0-1858 GCA_050738715.1 Steroidobacteraceae bacterium
CAACAAAGGCGCCGAAGCGGTCCACACCGCGCTCGTGATGGCCCAGTTCGTGCGCTCTGCGCAGGCGTGAACTGGCATTAAGGGCCATTTCCATGGCAGGAAATTTCAATCCGCAGACGGCGGCACGGGCGTTGGCACGCCGACTTGCCGTGCAGGCGCTCTACCGCTGGCAGCTCAATGCGTCGCCATTCGAGGAACTGCTGGCTGAATTTTCGGCGGACCCGGACATGCGCAAGGCCGACGCGGAATATTTTCGCGCGCTCGTGCGCCAGTCGATCGACGATTACACGACTCTCGATGCGGCGCTCGCGCCGTTCCTGGCGCGCACTGCCGCAGAACTTGATCCGGTCGAGCATGCGGTGCTGCTGGTCGCTGCTGTCGAATTGCAGCATCGTCCCCAGCTGCCGTTCCGCGTCGTCATCGATGAAGCCGTTGGCCTGACGCGGCGTTTTGGCGCAACCGACGGCCACAAGTTCGTCAATGGCGTCCTTGATCGCGCTGCCCGTGCCTGGCGCCCGGACGAGCGCTGACCGGCAGCACCGCGACGGCAACCCACGCCAATGGATG
This sequence comes from Steroidobacteraceae bacterium, assembly GCA_050738715.1. Lineage (GTDB taxonomy): Bacteria > Pseudomonadota > Gammaproteobacteria > Steroidobacterales > Steroidobacteraceae > FEN-1191. Next base: position 568 of record JBOHZW010000005.1, read on the forward strand.
AAGCGGCAGTCATCGAGCGCTACTTCTGGCACCTCGGCGCCGTGCGCACCGATGTCGTGCTCGGGGTCGGCGACGATGCGGCGCTGCTGCGGCCGCGGGCCGGATTCGATCTTGCGATGACCACCGATACGCTGGTCGAGAACGTGCATTTCCTGCCCGGCAGTGCGGCGCGATCGCTCGGTCATCGCGCACTCGCGGTAAACCTAAGCGATCTCGCCGCAATGGGCGCGACGCCGGCCTGGGCATTGCTTTCGCTCACGCTCCCTGCCATCGACGAAAGCTGGCTCGGTGAATTCGCGCTCGGTTTCGGGCGCCTGGCGCGCGAGCAGGGCGTCGCGTTGGCCGGCGGCAACCTGAGCCGCGGTCCGTTGAACATCACGGTGCAACTCGCCGGACACGTGGCCGCCGACACCGCGTTACGGCGCAGCGGCGCCCGCGACGACGACGACGTGTGGATCAGTGGCACGCTCGGAGATGCGGCCGCTGGCCGCAGCATTGACGCCGACGTGCGTGAAAACACCCATGCCGGATGGTTGCGCACACGATTCGACTATCCGACACCGCGCGTGGCGCTCGGCGAGGCCCTGCGCGGCGTCGCCTCCGCCTGCATCGACCTGTCGGATGGCCTGCTCGCCGACCTGCCGCGGCTGGCCGGCGCCAGCCATTGCGGTGCGGTGCTCGAAGTCGATCGCCTGCCGTTGTCCGATGCGTTGAGGGCCGAAGCGGCGCGCGCCGCCTCAGGCGCGGCCGCCTGGCAGCGTGCGCTGGTCGGCGGCGAAGATTACGAGCTTTGTTTCACAGCACCGCCCGCGGTGGCGGATGTGCTGGCAGGCATCGCCGATCGCTGCGCGGTGCAGCTGACGCGCTGCGGCCGGATGCGTCCCGCGGCCGGCCTGGAGCTGCAAAATGCAGGCGCCGTGATCCAGTTCTCGCATTCGTCGTTCGGACATTTCAGTCCCTAGGACGGCGCATTCGGGAGCACCCGCTGATGGGTTGCGATGCAGGTCACAGACCCACCGCAAGGGCCTCCGTATCCTCGGATCCGCACCCGCAGGCGCTATTTTCCGGACCCCTATCACGATGGCAGTGTCAGCAGCTCCCAGTCCCAAAGTGCGGGCCATACCCGAGCGCATCGGCAAGTACCTCATCATCAACGAGGTCGGCCGCGGCAGCACTGGCACGGTGTACCTGTCGCACGATCCGTACTACGGGCGCGACGTCGCGATCAAGGTCTACACGATGGACATCGCGGGCGAGGATGAACGCGCCCGCGTCACGCGCAAGATGTTCC
>JBOHZW010000006.1:0-7969 GCA_050738715.1 Steroidobacteraceae bacterium
CGCCAGTTCGGCGCGCTTGAGCATGCCGCCCGACAGTTCGTGCGGATAGTTGCGCTCGAAACCCTGCAGCCCCACCAGCGCGGCGTAGTGATCGGCGAGAGCCTGCTTCTCCCGGTGCGCGGCGCCATCCAGCCCGAACATCAGGTTCTGCTGCACGGTCAACCACGGGAACACCGAGCCATGCTGCGAGATGAGGATGCCTTGCTTGCTGGGTTTCGTGTGCACGGTGCCGTCGATGCGCACTGCGCCGGCATCGGGTTGCACGAAACCCGCGATGATGCTCATCAGCGTGGTCTTGCCGCAGCCCGATGGGCCGACCAATGCGACCACTTCGCCGTCGCCCACGTCGAAGCTGACGCCGCCGACCACCGCCAACGAGCCGGCGTCGGAACCGAAGGACTTGCTGACGTTGTCGACGCTGATCTTGGCGGGCTGTGTCTTATCGGGCATAGCGCCACCTGACGAGGCGATGGCCCTCGAGCAACCGCATCGCGCCGTCGAGCGAGAGACCGATCAGCCCGATGATGATCATGCCGGCGATGACGAGGTCGTAGCGATTGCCGGCGTTGCGCGAGTCGATGATCAGGTAGCCGAGTCCTGAGTGCAGCGCGATCATCTCGGCGGCGACGACCACGAGCCAGGCGACGCCGAGGCCGATGCGCATGCCGACGATGACCTGCGGCAGCACCGCGGGAATCACCACCTGCCGGAACAACGTGGCGCGCGACACGCCGAAGTTCTCGGCGGCGCGCAGGTAGCGGCGCTCGATCGTATGCACGCCGGCCACCGTCTGCACGATCATCGGGAATACGGAAGAAATGAAGATCAGGAAGATCGGCGATTCGTTGCCGACACCGAACCAAAGGATTGCGATCGGAATCCAGGCAATCGGCGAGATCGGCCGCAGGATCTGGAAGATCGGATTAAGCGTCGTGTACGCGCCCTGCACCCAGCCCATCCACAATCCGAGGGGAATCGCGAACGCGACCGCGAGGCCAAAGCCGGCGCCAACGCGAAACAACGAGGCGCCGATGTGCACCCACAGCGTGCCGTCACGGGCCAGTTCCGCCATCGCCTGCACCACCTGCCACGGCGTCGGAAAGATCACGCTCTGCGTCACGTCAACGAGGACCCACCACAGCGCGATCAGCAGCGCCGCCATGATCAACGAAGGCAATACCTTCTTCATGGCAGGCGCTTCATGACCAGCGGCCCGATCGGACAAACGTGGCGACGCGCCAGCCGATGCGCGCCCACGGTGTGGCCGGGTTCGGCTCGACGACGATGCTCATTTGTCCGCTTAAGTGCGCCGTGCAGGCGAACTGATAGCTCGCGGGCATCGAGAACGGCATCCGGAAGGTCTGGCCGGGCATCAGCAGGATCGGCCCGAACTGCTGCGGCACGTCGTCGAGGTTGTGCAGCACGAGGATGTCGCGCACGCCGACCGTCAGCCGCAACTCAGCGGGCAGGATTTCGACGCGGTTGCCCGCCATGCGGCGCGCCCAGGTGCCCTTGGGGATCTCGAACAGCTGGTCGTGCGTCGGCGCATGGACAGGCGTCAGCGCCAGCACGCCCAATGCTCCGGCGAGGAGCACTGCGAGGAGCGCCAGCGCGCGCATCAGCCTCGCTCCTTCACGAGCAGTTTCATGTCGTGCGCGAAATCTTCGACGCCGTGGCCGAAAGGCATCAGCGCCCGCAGCATGCCGCGCCGGTCGATCAGGTAGACGAACGAGGAATGCGCGATCACGTAACCGTCGAAGGTGTCATGGCGCGTTGCCGAGATGCCGTATTGCTTGCGCACCGCGGCCAGTTCGGCCGGTTGGCCCGAACCGCCGATGAAGCTCTTGTCGAACAATGCCAGGAACTGGCGCATCCTCGCCACGTCGTCGCGCTCCGGATCAACGGTGACATACACCACCTGCACGTCATCCGCATCCGGGCCGAGCTTTTTGCGTGCATGCGCCAGGATCGACAGCGTCACCGGGCATACCTCGCGGCAAGAGCTGTAACCAAAGGCCAACACCACCACCTTGCCGCGATAGTCGCCGAGGCGCAGCGTGCCGCCGCTGGATGCGCGCAGCGTGAATTCCGGCGCGGCGCGCGGTGGCGTGAATACGCCGGCGATCAGCGCGGTGTCGTCGCTCGAGCGCGCCGGGCCGCCTTGCAGCAACGCGGCAGCGCACAGCAGCGCGAATCGGACAGGCAGTCGATGCAACATGCGATTGGCCTGGTGCGCGCGGCGTTACAGCGGGATCGACGTGGCGTGGGCGGCGGCCACGAAGCTCGAGTCGACGTATTGCTCGTACGGAATCGGATGCTTGATGGTGCCTGCCGCCAGTGACAGCTGCATCAGATCCTCGAACTCCTCACGGATCATGCGCAGGTCGCCGTAGGTGACGCGATCAGGCGGGTTTTCCATGACGAACTGCAGGATCTTCGGGTCCTGGTTGAAGTATTTCGGTCCCGCCGCGATCGCGACGGCCTTGTCGCGGTTGCCCTGCCTGGCATCGAGCCAGATGCCGGCGCCCTGGATCATGCTGACCAGGTCCTGCACCAGCGGGCGGTTCGAAGTAATGAGCTCCTCGCGCACCGTCAGCACGCAGCAGATGTAGTTGCGCCATTCGTCGCGCGTCATGCGCAGTGGCCGCGCGTAGCCGGCGCGCTGTGCGGCGGCTCCGAACGGTTCGCCGGTGCAGTAGGCATCGACCGCGTTGGCGTACAACGCGGCCGGCATGTCGGGCGGCGCCATCTCGATGATCTGGATGTCGGCCGGTGTCATGTTCTCCTTCGCCAGCATCTTGCGCAGGAACAGGAAGTCAACTGCGAAACGACTTGGGATGGCGATGCGTTTGCCCGTGAGCTCCTTGAAGTGCAGGTACGGAGACTCCGTGCGCACCATGATCACCGCGCCCGAGCGATGGCCGAGCGAGACGATCTTGACCGGTATCTTCTTGTCGGTGAGGTCCATGACCAGCGGTGCGAGCATGTATGCGGCCTGCACGCGGCCGGCCATCAGCGATTCCTTCAGTTCCGGCCAGCCGCTGTACTTGCTGTATTGGTAGGCGAAAGGCGTGGCCGCCGGAGCGGCGGCGGCATTGAGCGTGTTGCGCGCGACACAGGCGATCGGCAACGTCAGGTTGCAGGTGACCGGCAGGCCGCCGACCTGCAGCGCCGCGGACGCCTGCTGGCCACCGGCGCAAGAAAGCAATGCCGCGGGAAGCGAGGCCGCCAGGGCGCCCTGCAGCACCCGCCGGCGGCTGATTTGGGGACCGTGGCCGCTCATAGGTAGCGCCGAGTGTAGCCTAGGCGCCGCCAATTGTAACGCCGGCGCCCCAGGGGTTGCACCGCGCAGCCATGCGGCGGCGCGACGCGGCGCGGCACGGTCAGGTCGTTTCCACGACCCAGGCTTCCAGCGTGCGCGTGCCGAGCTTCTCGCGCCAGGCGCCCTCGAATTCCGCGTACAGCTTCGCGACCGGTTTCGGCGCGACATAACGATCATCGCCGTGCACGCTGTAGGCGGCCCGCGCCACCGCGAGGATTTCCGTCAGTGGAATGTAGCCGGCGTCGCGCGCCGGGAGCAGCGTTTCCTTTTCAGTCGTCACGAGCAGGCCGGCGGCCTCGAGCGCGTCGATGCTACGCGTGACAGCCACGCCAGGCAGCGAGAGCTCGGCCGCCAGCGCACCGATGCTCCAGCGCTTGCCGCCGCGCAGGTGGCTGCGCGCCACGAGGTACATGATGCTGAGCGCGAGCTGCTCGGTTTCCAGATTCGACAGGCGCGGTTCCCGCAGGCCGACCCGCAGGTAGCTTGGGTTCTGCACGTAGAACGACAGTTGCGCGCCCATCAACAGGATCAACCAGCCGAAGTAGATCCAGATCAGCGCGGCGACGAAGATCGCGAACCCCGCGTACACGATCGCCAGCCGCGTCGACAGCAGCACGAAGGCGGTGAAGACCTGTCCCACCACGGCCCAGGCAATGCCGGCCGTGATGCCGCCGATCAGCGCCGGAACCAGCCGCACTCGCGTGTTGGGCACCAGCGCATACACGAGCGTGAAGATGCAGCTGACGATCGCCACCGGTGCGAGTGACAACAGGCCGTGACCGAGCGTCACCAACAGCGGCAGCTGCGAGATCGCGCGCACCGAGTTGTTCGCCGAGGTGATGTGCGCGGTACCGACCAGCGTGCCAATCAAAATGGGCGCGACCACCAGCAGCGCGACGTACTCGGCGATGCGGCGCACGAAGCTGCGCGGCACCTCGACGTGCCAGACGAAGTTGACGGAGTCCTCGACTTTCTTCAGCGTGCCGATCAGCGTCCAGATCAGGAACGCGAGGCCGACCGTGCCGACGATGCCGCTGCGCACATGGTCGGCGAAGTCCATGACTTTTTCCGTCAGCTCGCCGGCCGCGTCGCCCATCGGCCGGAAGAACTCGTAGATCAGCGGTTCGAGTTCGCGATGCGCACCAAACCCTTTCAGCAGCGCGAAACTGAACGCAATCAGCGGCACCAGCGCCAGCAGCGTCGCGTACACGAGTCCCATCGCGTAGATATTGAGGCGGCCGCCGAGCAGGTCGCGCAGCAGCGCGTAAGGGTACTGGGCGAAGCGCCGCGCCCGTTCGCGCGCACTCAAGGGTCGGCGCGGCGCGAACAGCGAGCGCTCGACGGCGTCGCGCGCTGTTTCCCAGATCAGCATTGGATTCGGACCGCTGTCACCGCGCCGGCATCGCGGCGCGGCCCCGCGCCGGTGAAGTCAGGCGCGAGAGCGCTTCGGCGTATTTCGCGGCGGTCTGCTCGATGACGAGTGCGGGCAGATTGGGTCCGGGTGCGCGCTTGTCCCAGTCGAGCGTCTCGAGGTAATCGCGCACGAACTGCTTGTCGAAGGAGGGCGGACTCGCGCCCGGCCGCCAGGTATCGGCCGGCCAGAAGCGGCTCGAATCGGGTGTCAGCACTTCATCGATCAGGGTCAGCGCGCCGTCACGATCGACGCCGAATTCGAACTTGGTATCCGCGATGATGATGCCGCGCGAGCGCGCGTGCTCCGCCGCATGGCGGTAGATCGCGATCGCCCGATCACGCACCTCGCGCGCGCGCGGCGCACCCACCATCGCCTCGACCGCGGCGAATGCGATGTTCTCATCGTGCGCGCCGGGGGCCGCTTTCGTCGCCGGCGTGAAGATCGGCTCGGGCAGCGCATCGGCGAGACGCAGGCCCGTCGGCAAGGCGATGCCGCAGATCGCGCCCGTGCGCTGGTAGTCCTTCCATCCCGATCCGGACAGATACCCGCGCACGACCGCTTCGATCGGCAGCGCATCGAGCCGCTTGAAGATCGCCGCGCGCCCCTCCAGCATCGCCAGCTCGTCCCGGTCCGAGATGACCTCTGACAATCGCCGCGCGCTGCGATGATTGCGGATGATCTGCGCCGTCTCACCGAACCAGAAATCGGAGATCTGGTGCAGCACCTGACCCTTGCCGGGAATCGGGTCGGGCAGCACCACATCGAATGCGCTCAACCGATCCGTCGTGACGATCAACAGGTGGTCGGCATCGAGGGAATAGACGTCGCGCACCTTGCCGCGGTGGATCAGCGGCAGCGAGCGGAGCGAGGTTTCGTGGACGGTAACAGGTGTGGTGGTCACGCTCAGGTACCATAGCGGTACATGATGTGGAACGGCAAGCTTGTCGGGGCGGCCCTGGGATTTTGGCTTGGCGGCCCGATCGGCGCAGCGCTCGGCCTGCTCGTCGGGCATCAATTCGACAACGATGGCGCGCAGGGCGGAATGCTCGGCGCCGACAGTGCGGCGCGCGTGCAGGCGTTGTATTTCCCGGCCGTGTTCCGCGTCATGGGACACGTCGCGAAGGCCGACGGACGCGTGTCCGAACAGGAGATCGCCGCGGCGCGCGCAGTCATGGCCGCGCTGCGCCTGAGTGCGGAGCAGGTGCGGCAGGCGATCGGCTATTTCGGGGAAGGCAAGCAGCCGGATTTCTCGCTCGATGCCGCGCTTGCGGAACTCCGTCCACTGCTGCGCGCGTATCCGCAACTCGCGCAGTTCTTCATGGAGATCCAGCTGCAGGCCACGCTGGCCGGCGGCGGATTATCGGCCGCTCCGCGCGCGCGCCTGGTGCGCGCCGCGAACATCCTCGGCCTGACCAGCGATGATTTTTCGCGCCTCGAGGCGCTGATGCGCTGGCGCATGCAGGGCGGTGCGCCGGGCGGCAGCTATGGTTCGCGCGGCGGCGCGAGCGGCGCGCATGGCAGTGCGGCGGCGGAAGCCGATCGGCTGCGCCAGGCGTACACGCTGCTCGAAATCACGGCGAACGCGAACGATGAGCAAGTCGTCAAGGCCTATCGCCGGCAGATGAGCCGCAATCATCCCGACAAACTCCAGGCCAATGGGCTACCCGATTCGATGCTCGAGCGCGCCAAGGAACGCACGCAGCAGATCCAGGCGGCCTACGAACTGATTCGCGGCGTTCGCGGCATGCGCTGAAGCGATGGCCTGTGGTGGCGCATACAGCATGCGCCGCGCAGTTTCGTCACGTACACTGCGCGCGATGTCCAAGCCGTGGATTGCACCGTCGATACTGTCAGCGGACTTCGCACGCCTCGGCGCCGAGGTCGAAGCGGTGCTGGCCGCTGGCGCCGACCTCGTGCACTTCGACGTGATGGACAACCACTACGTTCCGAACCTGACGATTGGTCCGCTGGTGTGCGCGGCCTTGCGCAAGCACGGCATCAAGGCGCCGATCGACGTGCACCTGATGATCGAACCGGTCGATCGCATCGTTCCCGATTTTGCGCGCGCCGGCGCGACGTACATCAGCTTCCATCCTGACGCCAGCACACATGTTGATCGCACCATTGACCTGATACGTGAACACGGGTGCCGGCCCGGACTCGTGTTGAACCCAGCCACGCCACTCGACTGGCTCGACTACACGCTCGACAAGCTCGACCTGGTGCTGTTGATGTCGGTCAACCCTGGGTTCGGCGGCCAGCAGTTCATTCCCGAGGTGCTGCCGAAGATCGCGGCGGTGCGCGAGCGCGTGCGCGCCTTGGGGCGCGAGGTGCGCGTCGAAGTGGACGGGGGCATCAAGATCGACAACATCGGCGCCGCGGCGCGCGCCGGCGCCGATACTTTCGTCGCGGGCTCGGCGATCTTTGGTGCGAAGGATTACACGGCGACGATCGCGGCGCTGCGTGCCGGCATTGCCGCCGGCGCCGCTGCTGCCTGACGCCACGCTGAAGCGTTCCAGTTAGCTGATCAGTCAGCTAAAACGTCAGCTATTCGTCGTCGCCCTCGTCTTCATCGTCTTCGTCATCGTCGACGTCGGGGACGCTGGCCGCCATCGGACGTGGCGCGGCGGCCACGCCGGCGCCCTTGGCCGGAATCACGACCGGGCGCGTCTTCATCTTCGGACGCGCATTGAACACGACGATGGTCTTGCCGGTGGCGCGCAGCAGACCCTGCTCTTCGAGCACCTTCAGCACGCGGCCGGCCATTTCTCGCGAGCAGCCGATCAGGCGCGAGAGTTCCTGGCGCGAGACCTTGATCTGCATGCCTTCCGGATGCGTCATCGCATCCGGCTCGTTGCACAGGTCCATGATGGCGTGCGCGACGCGGCCCGTGACGTCGACGAAGGCGAGGTCGCCGAGCTTGCGGTTGGTCCGGTCGAGGCGCGTGGCGAGCTGCGTGGCCAGCTCGAAGATCAGGCCCGGGCTCTCGGTGGCCACCTGGCGGAAACGCGGATAGGTCATTTCAGCCAGTTCGCAGGCGCTGCGCGTGCGCACCCAGGCGCTGCGCGTCGGTTGTTCGTAGAACAAGCCCATTTCGCCGAAGAACTGCCCCTTGTTGAGGTAGGCCAGCACCATCTCGTTGCCTTCCTCGTCTTCGATCATCACTTCGACGGAGCCGCTGATGATGTAGTAGAGGACGTCCGGAAGGTCACCCGCATGGATCACGACCGTCT
>JBOHZW010000007.1:0-1960 GCA_050738715.1 Steroidobacteraceae bacterium
GTGCACGCCTGCGCGCCGACCCGCGACACAAGCTGCCGTTTCCCACGGTGTACCGGATGGAGGAAATCGAGGCGATCTGGGGCGATATCCGCGCGCCGGTGCTGTGGGTGGCCGCGGCCGGATCACCGATTCCGCGATGGCTCGCGGGCGGCGACGCGACGCCGGGCGCCGCGGAGGCGGAAGTCGCGCGGCGCATGCGGCACGTTCCGCAGGCGACGCTGGTGACGGTCGCCGACGCCGGCCACATGCTCCATCACGACCAGCCGGAAGCCGTTGCGCGGATCGTCGAAGAGTTCGTCGGCGACGTGATCGTGCATTCGTGAGCGCGACGAGCCGGTCGTCGCCGCGAAAACGCAGCGCCTACGCGCTGCTGATGCTGCTCACGCTGCTATGGAGCAGCAACTGGATTTTCATGAAGTTCGCGCTCGCGCATGCGCACCCGGTGGTTTTCAACGCCAATCGCGCGCTGCTCGCGGTCGTCACGCTGTTCGTGTGGCTCGCGCTGACGCGGCGATTGCGCATGCCGCGCGCATGGTGGCCGATCGTCATCACCGGCCTGTTGCAGACGACGCTCAATTTCGGCGCGACGACGATGGCCGTTGCCGGCGGCGGCGCGGGTCGCGCGTCGGTGCTGGTGTTCACGATGCCGTTCTGGACCTTGCTGATCGCGGCGCCCGTGCTGGGCGAGCGCGTGCGCGGCTCGCAATGGATCGCCATCCTGCTCGCGCTGGCCGGCTTGACGCTGGTGGTGGAGCCGTGGAACTGGCAAGGCGACCTCGCGGCGAGGGGCTGGGCGGTGTTGTCGGGCTTCGCGTGGGCGGCCGGCACCGTCGCCACCAAGTATTACCAGCGCGACGTGGCGCTCGATGCGACGAACTTCATCGCGTGGCAAATGGCGGCGGGCGTGATTCCGCTGGTGCTGATGCCGCTGATGCACGACTATCCGGCGACGCAGTGGAGCGTCACGCAGGTGCTGCTGCTGATCCAGGTAGGCGTGGTGTCGACGGCGCTCGGATTCCTGCTGTGGGTGGTGATCCTCGAGCGGCTGCCCGCGGGGACCGCGTCGATGAACATGCTGGCGATCCCGGTGATCGCGCTGGTGTCGTCGATGATCATCTTCGGCGAGACGCTGAGCGCGGTCGAGTGGATGGGCATCGCGTGCATCGGCGCCGGGCTCACGCTCGTCACCGTGCGCAACCTGACCGCACGCTCGCGCGCAACGGCGAAACTGCGCGCGTCGGCCTGATCTGCGCGGTGCGCCAATCGACTCGGCGCGCCAATCGACGCGGTGTGCTAGTCGTCCGCCGGCTTCATCTGCGATTGCATGTAGTTCTGCACGCCGATGTCGTTGATCACACTGAGCTGCGTTTCGAGAAAATCGATGTGCTCTTCCTCGGACTCGAGGATGTCCTCGAACAGCTCGCGTGAAATGTAGTCGCCGACCTTCTCGCAGTGCGCGATCGCGGCCTTCAGCGGCGCGTGCGCGTCGCGTTCGAGCGCCAGGTCGCACTCGAGCGCTTCCTTGACGCTTTCGCCGATGCGCAGCTTGTGGAGGTCCTGCAGGTTGGGCAATCCCTCGAGGAACAGGATGCGCTTGATCAGCGAATCCGCATGCTTCATCTCGTCGATCGACTCGTGCTTCTCGTGCTCCTCGAGTCGCGCGTATCCCCAGTTGCCGAACATCCGCGAATGCAGGAAATACTGGTTGATTGCGGTCAGCTCGTTGACCAGCACCGCGTTCAGGTGACGGATGACGTCCTTGTCGCCTTTCATGGGCTTCTCCGTGACAATGCGGCGCCAGCGATGGCAGCGCGCGCGTTGGGGTACACGCATGGTATGCGATGCGCGTGCGCGCTGCAAAAAGCGGAACGATTCGCACTTCCGTTCGCAGTGTTCATCCACTTGCAGTGTTCATCCACTGCACGGGAATCCGTGCGCGCAATCGCGGAGGGGAAGGGCG
>JBOHZW010000008.1:0-3295 GCA_050738715.1 Steroidobacteraceae bacterium
GCCCGAGACCCACAGGTGCGGGCAGCGATTGATCTCGCTCGCGGTGAGCGCCTCGGGCAATGCGCGGCGATGCGCGATGAACGCCGCGCCAGCGGCACCCAGCCGCTGTGCGCACTGCGAAGTCGCAGCGTCGATGGCTTCGAGCGTGCTCGAAACCTGCTCGCTCCCGTCCCAGGCACGCACCGGCGCCCGCGGTGGTGTCGGTAATTTCCAGCGCAGCTCGGGCGCGGTTGGTCCCTCTGTGCCTGCTGCGCGCACGTACAGCAACGCGCCGAGCCCATCAACCTGCACTTGCGTGGCGCCGAATTGCTGGTGACATCCGCCGCCACGCTGCGCGAGCAGCGCGCGCTCGGTGGCGATGGCCTCGCGCGTCGCGGCATCGTCGATCGCCGCCAACACGGCGCGTGTGCGCGCATCGTCGGCGCGGCATTCCACCGCGAGTGCGCCCTGTGCCGGCGCAGCCGGACAAAGCGTCAGTGGCAGCAGCATGCGTGGCAGGCCAGCCAGCAGTTTGCGCAGCACCGCGGCCGCGCCGACGGACTCGTCCTGCCACAAGCGCGCGAGCCCCGCGAAGGCGAGCACCACCGCATCGAGGTGGCGCTCGGAGCCGCGCGGCTCGAGCAGCCGGCGCAGTCGCGTGTCGACATTGCCGCGCAGTTCACAAAGCTGCACGTCGGGCGAACCCGGCAGCGCGCGCTGCAGGAAGGACGGCACGAAAGCCTGGCGGCGCGGCGAGGAACTGCCTATGCGCAGTGGTGCGCCGCCCGACAACCGCGCTAGTACGTCCGCGGCGAACACAACGATGTCACGCGGATTTTCGCGCGGCGGCACCGCACCGATGTGCAGGCCTGCGGGCAACTCGAGGCTCAGGTCCTTGTATGAATGGACGCTCAGGTCGACTTCACCCGAGAGCAACGCGGCATCGATCTCGGCCGTGAAAAATTCCTTGCCCTCGACACGCGACAAGGGCGTATCAAGGATGCGATCGCCGCGCGTCTCGATGCCGACGAGTTCGACCTGCAAGCCAGGATGGAGCCGCTCGAGCTCGCGCGCCACTGCGCTGCTCTGGGCCCGCGCCAGCAGCGAACGGCGGGTGCCGAGCCGAAGTGGCCGCTGCGTCATCCGGTTCAGGCCCCTGGAGGAAAGTCAGGAGCTTATAGTGGCAAATGCGGCGAGATCTTCCCAGCTATGTGTTTCAGCGGAGCCGGAACTCGGTGAACGGAGCGCGGCCTTGTCGGCGCACGCACGTCGCGCCTGCGCCAGCTGCACGCTGCGTTGGTCGGACTGCGCGCGCAGCATGTCGAACAGCGTCGCAAGATCGGTCAGGCCCGGCACACCCGCCCAATGCGCCGCATTCGATTGGTTCAGGCCCAGGTGAACGATGCGCCCGCCCTGGCACGAGTTCGATTGCCACGCGGCGACCCGGCCCGCATCGCGCGCCTGATCCGCGGGTATGCACAGCACGACGTTGCCCGCCGTGGACCAGGCGGCAAGTTCCGCCGCTTCGCTGCTCTCGAGCACGCGGCAATCGCGATCGGCATTTCGCCGCTGCACCAGCTGCCTGAGTTCCAGTGCGCGTTCGCGCGTGCGGTTCCACAGCAGCAACTCGCGCGAGTCGAGCCAGGGCGCAACGGCCTGCGCCAGCGCTCCGGCGCCGACCAGCAGCGTCGGGCCCTGCGCCCGGCCGCCCAGCAAACGTCGCACCTGTGATCCGTACGAAGTGCTGCCAAGCCCCGAGAGCTGCGCGGCACGAATCTCCTTCGTATCCTTGAACAGACGCTGCACCCAGCTGTTGAATTGACGTGACAGCAGGCTCGGCGTAGCGCTGAAGGCACGCCAGGAATCCTTGATCTGCCCGAAAACCTCGGTTTCACCCGGCAGACGGCTCTCGAGGCCGCAGGCGAATCGCAGCAGGAAGGCGTGCGCTTCGGCGCCGGAAAAAGCCTGCGCGCGCGAGGCGCTCGGCAAGCGTTCGAGGAGCTGAGAGCGCGCGTCTTTGCCGATCATTGCCACGACAACGCGTTGGCAGGTCGCGATGACCCAGGCCTGCTGCAAGCCGCACGCCGCGGCCAGTTCGGCCGCGGACAGCTCTTGCGAGCCCGACTCGAAGTGCAGCACCTGCAGTTCCGCCAATTTCATGGACCGCAGGCTAGCTGCCGTGCATGGGCGTTGTGTCACCGCGGAGTCATGTTGTGAGCTGGCGCACACTTGGAAGCGTCGCAAAATGGCGTCTGGAACTGCGACGGCTGTACACAATTGAGGCCTCCCCAGCAGCTAGATTCGCAGTCCCAATGGGTTTACACACACGACATCCGCGGCGTGCTGGCGGGCGCCAGGTCCGGCCGCGCGCTTTGACAATAGTGCTGGGCGTATTCGCGCTCTTCGCCGGGCCTTTCTTGGCGGCCGCGGCACATGCCGAGTGCTTCGAATTGCCGTTCCCGGATCTCCAGGCGCTGGCGCTGCAGGAAGACGTGGACGCCAACCAGGCGCTCTCACGAGCGCGCACGCAGATCACCGCAGGCCTGCGCGATCACTCCATGCCCCCGCTCCGGCTCGCGGCGCTGTATGCGATCGAGGCGCAAAGCAACAGCATCCTGGAGCTCGATGCGGACACGCGCGCTGCCGCGCTCAAGGGCCTTGCGCTGGCCACACCGAATGACAACCCGGTCTACCTGAGCCTGCTGATTTCGTACGCGGAAACCGTCTACGACACGGCAGGGCTCCATCAACAAGTGGACAAGATGGCCACCGCGGCGGCGCGCGCGCAGTCCGGAACGGCTGCCAACGTCTGCCTGCTTACCATGCTCGGTTGGCTCCAGCATCGGCTCAACCAGGATGACCTGGCCGTCGGCACGCTGACCAACGCCTACCACGCGAGCGCGCCGATCGCGCTGGCCCGACAGCGGGCGCGCGCGGCCGAAGCGCTCGCGACCGTCATGGACGGCATGGGGGACTTCGACCAGGCGCTCGAACTGATCCAGGAATCGCTGTCATGGGAGCAGGGGCACCAGGCGCAACAATCCCTGTCCGTGACGCGCTACACGCGCGGAACCGTGTTTCTCGAGAAAGGCGACCCGAAGGCGGCGCTCGAGGAGTTCGCGGAGTCGCGTGCGCTCGCTGATCGACTTGGCGACACCCAAGGCGTGGCCTATGCCGACCTGCGCACCTGCGAAGCGAACATCAAGCTGGGTGCGATCGCCTCGGGCCGCGCCGCCTGCAATACCGCCAGGGCGGCGTTCGCCGCGGCAGGCGTCAAGGACCTCGTCAAACAGGCGCAGGCACTGCTGGCCCATGC
>JBOHZW010000009.1:0-5480 GCA_050738715.1 Steroidobacteraceae bacterium
ATTTACGCGGTGGCGGATGGCCGCGCGCATGCGCGCGCTGTTACGCCCGGGCAAGTATTCGGTGAATTGCGTTCGGTGACGGGCATCGATGCCGGCACGCGCGTCGTGCGCGCGCCGCCCGTGGGCATGGCCGACGGCGCGCGTGTCTCGGTTGCCAGCGCGAAAAACTAGGTTTCGACGCGAATCTTGAATTACGGGTGAGCATGCATGGATACGCTGGTTCAGTTGCAGGGTGTCAGTAAGACCTACACCCGGGGCGTGCAGAAGGTCGAGGTGCTGCATGGCATCGATCTTGCGATCGAAGCCGGAGATTTCGTCGCGCTGATGGGGCCCTCCGGGTCAGGAAAAACAACGCTGCTCAACCTCATCGGCGGGCTCGACGCTCCGACCGGCGGCAGCATCTTCGTCGGCGGCCAGCGCATCGACCAGCTGTCGGAAAATGCGCTGGCGAAATGGCGCTCCGCGCACGTTGGCTTCGTATTCCAGTTCTACAACCTGCTTGCGACGCTGTCGGCGCGCCGCAATGTCGAGTTACCACTGCTGCTGACACGCCTGTCGGGCCCGCAGCGGCGCGCACGCGCCGATATCGCGCTGCAGCTCGTCGGGCTTGCCGACCGCGCCACGCACAAACCCGGCGAACTGTCGGGCGGACAGCAGCAACGCGTCGCCATCGCACGCGCGATCGTGTCCGACCCGGCGCTGCTGGTTTGCGATGAACCGACTGGCGACCTCGACCGCCAATCGGCCGCCGAAGTGTTGACCTTGCTCCAGCAGCTCAACCGTGACCATGGCAAGACGATCATAATGGTGACGCACGATCCGAAGGCGGCAGAGTTCGCGCGCCGCACCGTGTACCTCGACAAGGGCACGCTGGCCGACAGCGGTGTGCGTCCGGCGGCGTGAAATATCTGCAATTGGTCTGGGCCGCGCTGCTGCGCCGCAAGACGCGCACGCTGTTCACTTTGCTGTCGGTGGTTGCGGCATTCCTGCTGTTCGGGCTGCTCGATTCGGTGCGCGGAGCGTTCGCCGGGGCGGGCAGCACCGTCAATGGCCTGACGCGGTTGGTCACGATCTCGAAGATCACGTTTACGATGCAGTTGCCGAAGAGCCTGCTCGAGCGCATTCGCGCGGTGCCGGGCGTCGCCGATGTGACCTACGCGAACTGGTTCGGGGGAATCTACCAGGATCCGAAGAATTTCTTTCCCAACGAGGCGGTGTCGCCGAACTTCCTTGACGCCTATCCGGAATGGCGCATGAGCGCCGAGCAACGCGCCGCTTTCCGCAATACTCGCACTGGCGCAGTGGTCGGCGCCAAGCTCGCGAAGCAGTTCAACTGGAAAGTAGGCGATCGGATTCCGTTGCAGGGCACGATCTTTCCGCAGAAGGATGGCAGCAACACCTGGACCTTCGACCTCGTCGGCATCTATACGGTCGCAGATGCGAAGCAAAAGGCGCAGGAGAACGCGCTGCTGTTCAACTGGGACTACTTCGACGAGGCCCGCGCATTCGGCAACGGCAGCGTCGGTTGGTATGTCGTGCGCGTGGCCGATCCATCGAAGGCCGATGCGATCGCGCAGGCAGTCGATGCGATCTCGGTCAACTCCGATCATGAAACCAAGACGCAGAGCGAACATGCGTTCCAGCTCGCGTTCCTGAGCCAGTTCGGCGACATCGGCCTGATTGTGGGTGCGATCATGGCGGCGGTGTTTTTCACGCTGATCCTGCTGACCGGCAACACGATGGCGCAGGCGGTGCGCGAGCGGATTCCCGAACTGGCAATCCTGAAGACGATCGGGTTCACGAGCGGCAGCGTGCTCGCACTGTTGCTGGCTGAGTCCACGTTGCTGCTGCTGCTGGGCGGTGTGGCCGGGGTGTTGATCGCCGCGAGCGTGGCCGGTGGACTCGAGGCCACGACTGGCGCCGTGTTCCCGCCGATCGTCAGTTCGCTCGCCGTGTGGGCGCGCGCACTGGGCTTGATGCTGTTGATCGGACTGATCGTCGGCGCGATGCCGGCGTATCGAGGTTTGCGGTTGCGCATCGTCGACGCGCTGGCGGGACGGTAAGGAGCAGCATGGCCGCTCGCAGGAACCGTTGGATTGCAGCCTTCACCTGGGCCGGGATCTGGGCGTTGCTGATCGCGGCGCTCGTGCTGCTTATGTTCGTGCCCGGCTGGATGCTGCCGTTGCTGCTGCTGCCGCTCGTGATATGGCTGCTCGCGACGCGCATCGGCAAGCAGGCCTGGTCGGCCACTGAAGTGGCGATCTCGACGATACCCCAGCGGCTCGGGTCGTCGTCCGTCGTCGTCGTGGGCATTGCCGGCGTCGTCGGCGTGCTGGTTGCATTGCTGGCGATGGCCGCGGGATTCGCCGCGACGCTTCGGCAGAGTGGCAGCGATGACACGGCGATCGTGCTGCGCGCCGGCGCCCAGACTGAACTCAATTCCGTCCTCGACCACGACACTGTCGAACTGATATCGCAGCTGCCGATGGTCGAGCGCACGTCAGCCGGCCAGGCGATCGCCTCTAGCGAATTGGTTGTGGTCGCGGCGCTGCCAAAGCGCAGCACCGGACTCGATGCCAATGTCGAAGTGCGCGGCGTCGGCGAGCGCGCCTGGGACCTGCGCCCGAAGCTGCACCTCATCGCGGGGCGCCGTTTCAATCCGGGATTGCGCGAACTGATCGTCGGCAAGCGTGCGCTCGAGCAGTTCTCCGGCGTCGATCTCGGCTCGACGCTGAAGCTCAATGGACAGGCCTGGCAAATCGTCGGCGAGTTCGAGTCTGGCGATGCCACCGATTCGGATTTGTGGGGCGATTTCGAGGTTGTCGGACCGGCGTATCGGCGCGGCGGCAGCTCGACCTCGGTGATCGTGAAGCTGACCGATGCCAGCGCCTTCGATTCGTTCAAGGCTGCGGTGGCGACGGATCCGCGCCTCAAGGTCGACGTGAAGACCACGCACGACTACTTCAATGAGCAGTCCGCGCAGCTGACGAAGCTGATCAACGGCCTCGGCACGGCCATCGGACTGATCATGGGGATCGGCGCCGTGTTCGGCGCGCTCAACAGCATGTATGCCGCGGTGGCATCGCGCTCGCGCGAAATCGCAACGCTTCGTGCGGTCGGTTTCCGCGCACTGCCAGTCATCGTCTCGGTCATGCTCGAGACAATGCTGCTGGCCACGCTCGGTGGTGCATTGGGTGCGGCCATCGCCTGGTTGCTGTTCAACAACTACACCGCCTCGACGCTGGGCGCGAATTTCACGCAGATCGTGTTCGCGTTCCAGGTGACGCCCGAGCTGTTGTGGCGTGGCCTGAAGTGGGCGCTGGCAATAGGCCTGCTCGGCGGATTGTTTCCCGCGTTACGCGCGGCGCGCATGTCGGTCACGGACGGACTACGCGAGTTGTAGCGTCCTGCGATCGCGCTGCGATTCAGCGCAGTTCCAGGCCAGCCTCGAACGCGATGACCGCACTGCCATCTATGCGAACGCTGGTGATCGCCTCTCCGGCCATCTGCATCGTCACGCCGACGATTCCGGGCCGGCCCATGTGATGGCCTTGTCGTCCGACGAAGGCAGGTTCGCCGTTGCGGTCGGAAACAAGTCGCAACGAGTAAAGGTGCATGGCGAGCAACGCGTGCGCGTTGCCGCTGACCGGATCCTCATCGATGCCGATCGCCGGACAGAACATGCGCGCTTCGGTGTCGCAGTCGGGCACCGCAGGTGAACGGGTGAACACGAAGAAACCCGGCGGATGGCCCGCGGTCGACAGCGCAGCGAGCCGAGCGAAGTCCGGTCGCAAGCGCGCGAGCGACGAACCATCGCGCACCGCGAGCAACGCACGAGCGCCGCGTTCGCCGGCAATGACGGCAGAGCAGAGCGGATCCAGTTCATCGCGCTCGAGACCGAGTGCCTGGAGAATTGCGCTAAGCCCGTCCGCATCGATCGCGCCATGCAAGGGCGGCGGGGGCTGGCTGAAGAAATAGCGCCTGCCGTGCGGACTCTCGTGCGAGCCCACGTCGATGACGCCGTTGCGCTGCTGCTGGCGGCGGGCGGGCGCAATCCCGAGCGCTGCGCGCACCGCGTGCACGGCAATCGTTGCATGGCCCACGAACGCCGTCTCCGCGCGCGGTGTGAAGAAGCGCACGCGCACGTCATGGTCCGCACCGTCCGGAGGTAGCACGAAGGCGGTATCCCCACCGCGCAACTCGCGTGCGATCGCCAGCAGCTCGGCCTCTGTCAGATCGTGTGCGTCGAGTACGACACTGGCGGGATTGCCGGTGAACATCCGCGTCGTAAACGCATCGACCTGGAAAATGCGTACGCGCCGGTTCACTTGCGCATGGTAGCGAAAGCTAGGATAGTGCGCGTCGCAAACCTTGGGGCGGCCCTGACTCGGGCCTGAGATGCCGGCGAAACCGGCGAACCCGTTGAACCTGATCCGGTTGATACCGGCGTAGGGAGCAGGTCCGTGAAACAGTTCATACACTTCATTGCCGCCGCCGGGCTGGCTGCGGCTGGCGCGACCCCCACCCAGGCAGCGGCGCCCGACTCACTCGAGGAGATTGTCATCAGCGCCAGCCTGCGTGCGCAGCAACTGCGCGACCTGCCGCAGAGCGTGACCGTACTCGATCGCAAGACGCTTGCCGCTGCAGGCTTGCAGCACTTCGAAGACGTCCTCGGTCTCGTGCCAGGCCTGAGCTTCGCATCCGGCACATCGCGCCCGCGTTACTTCCAGCTGCGTGGCGTCGGCGAGACCGAGCAGTACCAGGGCGCGCCCAATCCGTCGGTCGGCTTCCTGATCGACGACATCGATTTTTCCGGCGTGGGCATGCCCGCGACGCTGTTCGACCTGGATCACATCGAGATCGTGCGCGGACCCGGCAGCACAGCCTATGGGGCCAACGCGCTGGCCGGGCTGATCAGCGTCCGCAGCACCGATCCGGGCACTGCTTTCGACGCGCGCGGCGAAGCGACGTTCGGCGATTACGGTACGCGATCGGTCGGGCTGGCGCTCGGCGATGGCCGCGGCGATGGCAGCGCGGGCTGGCGCCTCGCGGCGCAGCGCTATCGGAGCGACGGTTTCCGGAACGATGTTTTTCTCGCTCGCGATGACACCAATGGTTACGACGAAAGCACGCTGCGCGCCAAGGGAACGTGGGAGCCGTGGCAGGGCACTCGCGCCACGCTGACGCTCCTCTACGCCGACCTCGACAACGGCTACGACGCGTGGTCGGTCGACAACACGCGCATTACGCGATCGAACCAGCCTGGCCGCGACGCGCAACGTTCGAGCGGCGCTTCGCTTCGCCTGACGCATGCCACCGATACCGGCGAATGGCAAAGCGTCAGCAGCGCCGCGGTGTCGCACATTGATTATTCGTTCGATGGCGACTGGGGCAATGATGATTTCTGGGGCACGAATGCCCCGTACGATTATTTCGAGCAACACCTGCGCACGCGCCGCACGCTGGCGCAGGACCTGCGC
>JBOHZW010000010.1:0-2164 GCA_050738715.1 Steroidobacteraceae bacterium
GCCCCATTCCCTGGCTTTTTGTTGTATCAGATTGCTTCTTCTTCGCACCCCCTCGTCTCAGGGGTGGGCCGCGCTAACTTTGAGCCGGGTGCGCAGAAGTTGGCAGCGGCGAGCGCCGATCGCTCACTCGAAAATGCGACCGGCCTTTGCAAGGAAGTGACGGCACAACAATGCCGGCGGCATGCGCAGCCAATGCGCGCGCAGGTAAAGCAGGATGAGCGACGCTCTCGTCGGCACGTCGCTACGGGCGTGCAGCGACGAAGCCAGCCCGCGCGACCAGACGCCATCCATCAGGCGCCCGAGCGCAGCGTTCGGCGCCGCGTTTTCGGCGGCAGCAGCCAACGCGGAGTCGGGCACCGGGGTTGCGAGCAGGCGATTCGCGTAGCGCAGACCGTAGTGCAGCGGGCGCGCCAGATCGAGGTCGGTCGCGCGGGCAATGAGACGAGGCCAGAAATCGCGCTCCACGCTGCCTCGGCGCAGCAGCAGGTCCAGGTCGGACAGGTCGCGCAAGCCGTGGCTCAGCTCTTCGTTGTGAAACAGGTGCGTCACGTTGTGAAGGATCAAGTCGAGCGGTGCCAGCACATAAAGCGCAGGCTCGCCGGCAATCGGCTGCGCCGATTCGAGCAGTTTTCGAGAGTCCGGCTTCAGCCGCGCGGTCACCGGCAGCACGGCGTGATGCACGTCGAGCACGGTCTGGCGGCTCACATGCTGCAGCGGCGGCAATTCATGCATCCACTCGCGGTAGTAACGCTGGTCGTAGGCGTCGGGGTGGGTCGTCATCCAGCCGTGTTGCATCAGCGCCGATTCGACCTCGGCGAGCCGGTTCTTCGGCACCAGGATGTCGATATCGGAGAAGAGCCGACCGGCGGCCGCGGCCATGTCCGCGACGACATAGGCGGCGCCCTTCAGCAGCACCACGCGCACATCGAGTGGCCGCAGTGCCTCGATGACATGGCCGACCTCGCGCCGGACCTCGTCGTGCTGCGCCTGTGCCAGATACCGCGCTGCCAGCAGCTGCGCATACGGCGCGGCGGGAACCTGTCCGGAAATGCCGTGCGCCTCGACCAGACAGGCGATACGTGCCAACAGATCGGCGCGGCGCGTCGCATGCACCAGCTGCTCCCAGGCCGGCAGGCTCAGGTTGGGCAGTGCGGCGGGGTCGCGCAGCGCGTCGGCAACCAGCGCGAGCGGGGAAGGCGTCATCGATCCGGGGTCGTCGCCAGGCGCTCGAAGAGGGTGGCTGCGTCGGCCAGCCGGCTGTACGAGAACTCGCGGCAATCGACGCGATCGATCAGCGCGGCGAGGGCCGAGAAGCCGCGGCGCCCATGCACGTTGTAGTTGAAGGCGTTGTCGACCAGTTGCATGAAGGTTCGTGCCTTCGACAACCCGGCGAAATTGGCCTCGGCGTCTGGGACGTAGCGCGGCAGCACCACCCAGCCGGGCATCGCGTGTTCGTCGGCGCGCTGCACCGCGTCGGCCGGCGGTTTGACGTGGGCGACGTCGCCCTTGACAGTTTCATGGACCACCGGGCCGAACTCGGCCTGCGGCGCGAATGCGCGCACCGCAGCGATCGACGCATTCTTCAGGCTGATCGGCCGCGGCAGGGCGACGATGGCGCCGGTTGCCAGGTCGATCAGGGCCAGCTCGTCGGAGAGCAGGCGCCAGCCGCGAAACGCCAGGCCGGCGGCCAGCGAACTCTTGCCCGATCCCGATGGCGCCGGCAGGATCAACGCCCGACCGCCGCGCTCGAGCACCGCGGCGTGCAGGATCAGGTACTGGTGGCAATGACTGGAAACACACCAGTTGAGCCCCCATTCCAGCATCGGGAACCCCTGGCCGCCGGGCAGCGGCGTGAATGGCGTCTGGCCGTCGAAGCGGAACTCGACTTGGCGGTTGATCCAGCGGCGCACGGTGCGCGGCCGTTCGACGCTGACGTGGAAATCGGCAAAGCTGTCGGCGCTCTCGACCGGATGCGCAGCGTAGTGCAGTGCGATGCCTCGTGCGACGCTGGCCAGGCTGGAACGGACGCTGGTCACGACCGGACCGGTGCGCAAGCGCAGGCCGCCGCGATTCAGGTGCCGGGTCAACAGTGCCGGTGGCAGGTCTGCAACGATCAAGAGATGTGACGCTCGACGACACCGATGCGCTCTAGGTCGAGCAGGAT
>JBOHZW010000011.1:0-3259 GCA_050738715.1 Steroidobacteraceae bacterium
TGATCGTGCCGATCACGAGACCGGGCGCCGCCAGTTGCTCCGGCGTCGGCGGGGTGAGCGAAGCCGCGGGCGCAGCCTCCTGCGCGCGCACGCTGACCGTCAGACACAGCAACATCGCGCCCAGCCAGCGGGCGCGAGGGTCGATTGTGCGTTTCAGCATTGCTACATAGACAGAGTTTGCGGGCCTGATCAATCGGACCGAGTCCGCAAGGTATCACACCGAAGCATGCCGCCCCTGCAGCAGCCGGCTAAGTACGATGATGGCAATGATGGTCGTGGCGGCCGGCAGCCACGCGAGTACCAGCGGCGAGGCCTGCACGACGACGACCAGACTGTGTGCGGCATCCTGTGCGATCGAGAGCGCGAACCCGACGGCGAGCCCGAGCAGCAGTCGCGCGCCCTGGCGGCCGGAGCGCATGACTCCCACGACGACCGGCACGGCGAGCAGCACGAGCAGCGGCGCCATGACCATGCGCGCCACGCGCTCGTTCAATTGATAGCTGGTCTCGCGCGTATCGAGCGCCGCGTGCTCCAGTTGCTTGCGGCGCGCCGCGAGTTGCCGCAGTGATGCGAAGCGCGGCGTGCCCTGCGACAGGCGCAGAAGCGCAGCCACCGCCCCGCTCGGCTCGGGATGGCTCATCTCGGACATGCGTTCGGCGCCGCTCTCGGACCAGCGCGTTTCGCGATAGTCGACATATGACAGCGAGCCGTCGGGCGCCTTGCGGATATCCTCGGCGGACCCCATGGCGATCACATCGCCCGCGGCGTCAAAATCGATGACCGTGACCGCGGGAAAGCCCGCGCGCCGATCGATCCCCACCATGTGCGAGCCCTCGAGCGTCCACCAGCCACTGGAACCGGCCGACATCTGCGGGCCAAAGCGCAGCTCCGCCTTGAGCCGGATCGCTTCGTCGACCAGGCGCGGCGCCACATATTCGCCGGCCAGCGCCGCCGCGCCGGCGAGCATGATTCCTGCGATCCCGGCAACGACGCTGACACGCCGGATCGACCAGCCGGCCGCGCGCATGGCGGTGAGTTCGCTGTCCTGCTGCAGTCGTCCAAGGCCGGTCAATGCGCCGAGAAACGCCGCCATCGGCGCGAAGTCGGTGAGCCACGACGGTACGAGCAGCAGCGCGTGCCGCGCGGCGGCGGGCAAGGTGTACGCACCGACGCCGACGTCATCGAGCTGCTCGAGGAAGTTGAAGATCGATATGAGCGCGAGCAATGCCGCGAGCACCGTCAACATGTGGACGAGCAGCGTTCGAATGATGTAGCGCGCGATGATCATGGCATGGCACGGCGCTGCCGGCGCCAGCGAAGCGCGAGGAATACGGCGGCGGCGGCAACCAGCACGAGCAGGTGAACGGTCCACAGTCCCGGAAACGCCGGCAGCGTACCTCGCGCGACGGCACTGCGGCCGGCGGCAAGAGCATTGATATAAAGAAATACCAGAAGGAGCGCGGGCGCCGTGCGCGCGTATCGGCCCTGGCGCGGCCGCAGCTGCGCCAGCGGAATTGCCAGGAGTCCGAGCAGCAGGCACATGAGCGGCATGGACCAGCGCCACTGCAGCTCGGCGCGATCGTCGAGACGCTGCGAGCTCGCGAGTTGTGCCGAGCCCACGACGTCGCGGCTGAAGCGCGAGCGCTGGACGTCCGGCACGGGCAGGATCGCCTGGTAGGTTTCGAAACGCGTGGTGCGCGACTCGAGCTCGCCGGGCCGGCCCTGAACCTGCTTCCCATCCTCGGCGATCAGCCGTATCTGGCCGCTCACCGCATCGAAGTGATAGCGCGCGCGCTGTGCCGTCACGACCTCGAGGCGGCCTGCACTCCGCCGCATCATCACCGTATGGAGCAGCATGCCGTCCCTGTCTTTGCCGCGCACATGGACGAGGACCTGGCTGCCGGGAATCTGGGTGAATTGACCGGGCTCGAAAGCACGCAGCTGCGCGCGCTGGAACGCCGCCGACAGCGTGAGCTGCTCGCGCTGCGCCATCGCGGGCGCGACGTCGAGCGTCAGCAATGCGATGAGGGCCGCAAAAACGGCCGTGAACGCGAGAATGCCGCTGGCGCTCTTCCACACGCTCACGCCCGTCGCGCGAATCGCGGTGATTTCCGCGTCGTGGCCCATGCGCCCGAACGCCAGCACGATGGCGAGCGTGAGGGTCATCGGCGCGATGACGGGAATGCTCTGCACGAAGGTCGCGAAGGC
Source organism: Steroidobacteraceae bacterium (assembly GCA_050738715.1). Taxonomy (GTDB): domain Bacteria; phylum Pseudomonadota; class Gammaproteobacteria; order Steroidobacterales; family Steroidobacteraceae; genus FEN-1191. The sequence continues at coordinate 2,209 of JBOHZW010000011.1, forward strand.
CAGGCGCAACACGATGTCGCTCGGCAGGTTCGACTCCGCGGCCCGCTCGAGTGCGCGCGTGAACTGATTGCCGAAGACCATGACCGCAAGGATCAGCGTGACCGTGGCCCAGTGAGTCACGAATTCGCGGAAGACGTAGCGCGAAATGATCGGCACGCTCAGGCCCCGCGCGGCTGCACCAGCCTGCCCTGGCACGCGAGCAGACCTGCGCGGCCGCGCACGCTGCACATCGTGATTTCATGCCAGGGCAGTGCGCCGGTATCGAGCTGCTTGTGCAGGTCCGCGAGCGCGAGAATTTCGTAGCCGCGCGCGCGCCAGGTGGCGAGCATCCCTGCAAAGGTCGGCGCAAGCGCCATGCCTTCGAGTTCCGCGTGCAGCGTATAGACATGCCCCCACGGGAGCGGCTGCGCCGAGAGCCGCAGGATTTCGTCGGCGGCGTCGGCCTCGGTCATGCCATCGAGGCCGATCAGCTCGTCGAGCGTCGGGAGCGTCGTCGGCAGTTGCGGGCACGACGCCACCGTGCCCTGGTGCGCCGGCAGGAACGGCTCATGGCCGCGCGTGTCGCTTGCATAGCGAAAGGCCATCGAAGCTTCGAGCCACGGTGTGGCGTCATTCATCTGCCAGCCGGCGGCCGCATGCGCTTGCGGAGGTTCGCCCACCGCCCGCGTGAAGCCTGCATGGGCGCGCATGAGTTCCCGGTTCGCCCACTCCCGGCCGCGCCGTGCGACATTGTCCTGCCAGCGAACGTGATCGTGGGCGTGCACGCCGATCTCGAATCCCTCGGCGCGGGTGTGACGCATGATGTGCCCCGCCCTGCGTGCGATGCGCGGCCCCGGCAGGAGCAGCCCATAGGTCAGGGTGCGCAGACCGTAGTGCTTGAGGACGGAGGTGCGCCGGACCTTCGACAGGAATCCACGTCGGAACACCCGGCGCAGCGCACGCCCGGTGTTGTCCGGGCCGACGCTGAAGAAGAAAGTGGCGCGGCAGCCCTGCCGCTTCAGAACATCGATCAGGGCCGGCACACCCTCGAGCGTTCCGCGCAGGGTGTCGA
>JBOHZW010000012.1:0-5642 GCA_050738715.1 Steroidobacteraceae bacterium
CGCCAGGGCCGTTTGCTGACCGAGGGCCTGACCGTCGTGCTCGCCGGCGCGCCGAACGCAGGCAAATCGACGCTGCTGAACGCGCTCGCCGGGTTTGAGGCCGCGATCGTCACGCCCGTGCCCGGCACGACGCGCGATGTGCTGCGCGAGCGCATCCTCATCGATGGCGTTCCAGTGTTGCTGCTCGATACCGCGGGACTGCGCGAGGGCGGCGATGAGATCGAGAACGAAGGCATGCGCCGCGCGCGCGCGGCGATGGCGCAGGCGGATCGCGTGTTGTTCCTGATCGATGCGAGCGCCGAACGGCAGGGCGCCGAGCAGCAGGGCGCGGCGCTTGCGCGTGAGATGGCCCTAATTCCGGAACACGTGCCGGTCTCGCTGGTGCACAGCAAAGCGGATCTCGTGGCGGCCGATGCGCCGGCCACCCGCGGCGTGGGCAGCGCCGAAACGCCTGCTTTCTCAGTTTCGGCGAAAACCGGACTCGGCCTGGACGAGCTGCGCGCCCACCTGCTTGAAGCCGCCGGTTTTCAGCGGCAGGATTCCGGCCTGCTCTCCGCGCGGCGCCGGCACCTCGAGGCACTCACGGCGACGGCACGACACGTCGAGGCGGCGGAGGAGCAGTGCCATGCGTCCGGGGCCGGCGAGCTCGTGGCCGAGGAACTTCGCGCCGCGCAGCGTGCGCTCGGCGAAATCACCGGCGCCGGCACGACGGATGAATTGCTGGGACGGATCTTCTCGAGCTTCTGCATTGGCAAATGAAAACGCGTCGGGACTGGACATGAAATTTCGCTTCAAGGCATTTGGCCTGCATCTCGCGGGCAGCGCGATCGTGCTGACGCTCGTGCTGGGCGGACTGTACCTGGGCTGGTATCGCTGGCCGGGTTGGTACCTTTGCAATGCTCTCAACGTGGTGGCGATTCTCCTGCTCGTCGACCTGACGCTTGGCCCGCTGCTGACACTGCTGATCGCGAACCCGTCGAAACCGCGGCGCGAATTGGCTCGCGATATCGGCATCATCGTCTGCGTGCAGATCGCGGCGCTGGTCTACGGCGCCGTGACGCTGTGGAACGGGCGGCCGCTGTATTACACATTTTCGGAAGACCGGCTGCAGCTCGTGCAGGCCGCTGACCTCAAGCCGCCCGAAGTGGCGCGCGCGCAGCAGGAGAACCCGGCGCTGGCCCCGCACTGGTACAGCCTGCCGCGCTGGGTCTATGCGCCGCTTCCCGAAGGCGCCGCCGAGCGGAAGTCGATCATCGCCTCCGCACTCTCCGGTGGGACGGATGTGATCGAGATGCCGCGGTATTTCAGGCCATGGCAGGACGGCCTGCCCATGCTGCGGACGCAATTGCAGGCGGTCGATGGCCTGCGGGACATCCGGCTGCATCGCGCCGCACCGCTCCTGCATGAGAAAATGCAGCAGCGCGGCTTGCCAGCCGATGGACCGGTGACGATCATGATGACCGGACGAGGTTCACCCCTGGTGGCCGTGTTCGATCGCAGTTCGCTGCGATTGCAGGCGCTGTTGCGATCAGACCGGTGAGCTCAGATGAGCGGCCCCCACGACATGAGTAGCCACGAGAAATTTGACGTCATCGTAGTAGGCGGTGGCCACGCCGGCTGCGAGGCGGCGTTGGCCGCGGCGCGAAGCGGCGCGCGCACGCTGCTGCTGACGCAGAACCTCGAGCAGCTCGGCGCGATGAGCTGCAATCCGGCCATCGGCGGCATCGGCAAGGGCCACCTGGTGCGCGAGATCGACGCGCTCGGTGGCGCGATGGCGCGCGCCGCAGACCTGGCCGGCATTCAGTGGCGCACGTTAAACGCCAGCAAGGGTCCGGCGGTGCGCGCGACGCGCGCCCAGGCCGACCGCCAGCTCTACAAGCGCGCCATGCGCACGCTCCTGGACGCGCAGCCCAACCTGTCGCTGTTCCAGCAGGAAGTGGCCGATCTCGTACTCGAGCGCGATGCCGTGCGCGGCGTCGTCACGGCGACCGACATCGCATTCGAAGCGCGCGCCGTTGTGCTGACTGTGGGCACGTTCTTGGGCGGGCGCATCCACGTCGGCCTCGACAATTATCAGGGTGGCCGTGCTGGCGATCCGCCCTCCAATTTGCTGGCCGCGAAACTACGTGAACGAATGCCCCGTACAGGTCGATTGAAGACTGGCACGCCACCGCGGATCGATGGGCGCACGATCGATTATTCGCAAGCAGAACCGCAGTCCAGCGATTCGCCGCTCCCGGTATTTTCGTTTCTGGGGCGAGTCAATGACCACCCAGAACAGGTTGATTGTCACATAACCTATACCAATGAGCGCACGCACGACATCATCCGTGCGGGGCTCGACCGCTCACCGATGTACACCGGAATCATCGAAGGAGTGGGCCCGCGCTACTGCCCGTCGGTCGAAGACAAAGTGCAGCGTTTTGCCGAGCGCAAGGCGCACCAGATCTTCATCGAACCCGAGGGCCTGGATACGCACGAGATCTATCCGAACGGCATCTCGACCAGCCTTCCGTACGAGGTGCAGCAGCGCTTCGTGCGCAGCATCGCCGGCTTCGAGCGCGCGCACATCACGCGACCGGGCTATGCCATCGAGTACGACTATTTCGATCCGCGTGATCTGGGCGCTTCGCTGGAAACAAAGTCCGTTTCCGGGCTGTACTTCGCGGGCCAGATCAATGGCACCACCGGCTACGAAGAGGCGGCGGCGCAGGGGCTCCTCGCGGGCCTGAACGCCGCGCGCGCCACGCGCGGCGAGGCGCCGTGGATTCCCTCGCGCAGCGAAGCCTACCTCGGCGTCCTGGTGGATGACCTCGTGACGCAAGGCGCCGCGGAGCCTTACCGCATGTTCACGAGCCGTGCCGAGCATCGCTTGCTGCTGCGCGAGGACAACGCCGATGAACGCCTCACACCCGTCGGGCGCGGGATGGGTCTCATCGATGACGAGCGCTGGCGCTTTTTCGAGCGCAAGCGCGCGGCCGTCGAGGCGGAAGCCGCGCGCTTCGAGGGGCTGCGCATCCGCGCCGCCGATGCAGACCCGGCCTGGTGCGCACGCGTGCTGGGCGGCGAGGCACTGAGCCGTGACCTCACGGCGCTCGAGCTGCTACGCCGACCGGGCGTCGGCTACAACGACGTGCTCGCACTGGTGCAGCTGGGCGAAACCGCAGCCGCCGCCGCCGCTGATGCGGCCGTCAACACTGCGCCGGACGATCGCCTCGAGCCACAGTTGCGTACGGCGCTCGAGGCAAGGGCCCGCTACTGCGGTTACATCGAGCGCGCGCAAGCTGAGATCGACCGAGCCCGGCGCAATGAGCACATGCCGCTCCCGCAGGACCTCGACTACGGCGCGCTCGCCGGGCTGTCGAACGAGGTGCGCCAGAAGCTCGTCGAGATCCGGCCCGCCACGCTCGGTCAGGCGGGAAGAATTCCCGGCGTGACGCCGGTCGCGGTGTCGATACTGATGGTGCATGTCGCGCGCCGCAGCCGCGCAGACCACACGGGCAGGCGGTAATTCAGCGGATTGTTGCACCCGGCGGCGCCGGGAAATTCCCGGCCTGCCCGAAGATCCAGTCGCGAAAGGCCACAACCTTCTTCAGATGCCGCAACTTGGGCGGACACACGAAGTAGTTCTTTCTGGCGAACCGCGCAATGTGGCGGCTCGCGACGGCCAGGTGCCCGCGGCTGACCTCGTCGGCTACCAGGCTCCAGCGCGCCAGCGCCAGTCCGACACCCGTGGCCGCCAGGCGCACGATCGCCGTGGAATCGTCCAATCCCAGGCCACTGTCGGGCCAGCCGGTCTGCGCGTCCCCGGAGGGCCAGTCCGTCCACGGTTCCGTCGTGCTGCGCAGCAGCGGGTAGCGCGCCAGGTCGGCGTGATTGCTCACCGGGCCGAGCTTTTGCAGCAGATCCGGATGGCAGACCGGCACCAACCATTCATCGAGCAGTAGTTCGACATGCAGTCCCTTCCACTGTCCATCGCCAGTGCGCAGCGCGGCGTGAATGCCGGTCGCGTCGAGGGACTTCTGAAACGTCCTGCCCGGCGGCATAGGGCAGCCTCCTGCATCCGTGCTATGTTGATTGGCCTGATAGCCGTTGAGCCGGGGGTCGATCATGTTTGGGTTTGACATCAACTTCGTGCCGATCGCGATCCTCGTGGCGGCGCTGGTCTTCGTATCCAAGGCCTGGCTGACGGTGCCGCAGGGCTTCCAGTACACGCTTGAGCGCTTCGGCAAGTTCAAGAAGACGCTGGAACCGGGCTTCCACATGATCACGCCGTTCTTCGAGCGTGTCGGCCGGCGCATGAACATGATGGAGCAGGTGCTCGACGTCGCGCGCCAGGAAGTCATTACCAAGGACAACGCGATGGTCGGCGTCGATGCCGTCGTGTTCTACCAGGTGCAGGACGCGGCCAAGGCCGCTTACGAGGTCGATAATCTCAGGCTCGCGACCGTGAACCTGACGATGACCAACATCCGCACAGTGGTTGGATCGATGGACCTCGACGAAACGCTGTCCAAGCGCGACGACATCAACCACCGTCTGCTGCGCGTCGTCGATGACGCGACGATGCCGTGGGGCATCAAGGTCACGCGCATCGAGATCAAGGATATCCAGCCGCCGCAGGACCTGATCGATTCGATGGGCCGGCAAATGAAGGCCGAGCGCGACAAGCGCGCCAACATCCTCGAGGCCGAGGGTTTCCGCCAGGCGGCGATCCTGAAGGCCGAGGGCGAAAAGCAGGCAGCCGTGCTATCAGCCGAAGGCGCCAAGGAAGCCGCCTTCCGCACCGCCGAAGCGCGCGAGCGCACCGCCGAAGCGGAGGCCAAGGCGACTGCGGTGGTGTCTGAAGCCATTTCCAAAGGCAGTGTTCAGGCGCTCAACTATTTCGTCGCGCAGAAATACACCGAGGCGCTGAAGGCCTTTGCCACGTCGCCAAACCAGAAGGTGTACTTCATGCCGGTCGAAGCAACGGGCTTGCTGGCTTCCGTCGGCGGTATTGCCGAGCTGGCCCGCGACGCCATCAAGACACCGACCGTCGTAACGCCACCCGCGCGATGATCAACTTCGTTTCGAGTCTGCAGTGGTGGCACTGGTGGATTGCCGCGGCATTGCTCGGCATTCTCGAGGCGATGATGCCGGGCGCCGTTGCCATCTGGTTCGCGGCCGCGGCGGCCGTGGTCGGTGCGCTGCTGCTGGTCATTCCGGTGCCGTGGCAGTTGCAGCTGGTGCTGTTCGGAGCGCTGTCGATCGGCGCGCTGGCTTGCTGGCGCTACTGGAAGCGCGAGCATCCGGAAACATCCGAGCAGCCGCGCTTGAATCAGCGCGCTGCGCAATACGTCGGCCAGGTGTACGTGCTCAGCGAGCCGATCGTGCAAGGATCGGGCAAGGCGCGCGTCGGTGATGGTTTCTGGAAAGTGCGGGGCCCGGATTTGCCCGCTGGAACGCCGGTGCGCGTCAAGTCGGTGGAAGGGGTCGTCCTGATCGTCGAGGCGAGCTACTGAAGACTTGCGGGCTAGCCCAGGCGCGCCGCTTCGACCCGGCGGCGCAAGGCCCGCAGTTCGAGGGTCGCCCTGCGGGCAATGATCAGTTTCCTCCAGGCCCGGAAAACGACCAGCGGGCCATGAATCGATTTGTGAAGGGCC
>JBOHZW010000013.1:0-3032 GCA_050738715.1 Steroidobacteraceae bacterium
GCCCATCGCCGCGAGCCTGCAGGCAAGCGCGCTTGAATCGATGCCCGAGGAAAGAAACAGTCCCAGCGGCCGATCGGCAACGGTGCGCATCCGGATCGCCGCGTCGAACGTGGGCAACCACGGCTCACCCAAAGGCTCGGGCCGCCAGTACTCGTGTATGGTAATCGCGCCGGTCGCCAAGTCATGCCGCAGATAGTGTGCGGGCGGTAGTCTTGCAACGTCGGCGAATACCGTACGCGGAGCGGGAATCGTACGATGCGCAAGGTAGGCATCGATGCCTTCGGCCGACCACGCGCGCGCCTCGCGCGGCAGCCATGGCAGCAACGCGCGAACGGTCGACGCAAACGCCAGACTGCCGTCCAGATGCGAGTACACCAGTGGCTTTAGCCCCAAGCGATCGCGTACCAGGTAGACAGCACGCCGGCGCAGGTCGCAGATCGCCATTGCGAACATGCCGCGCAGGCGCTCGATGAAAGCGATGCCCCAATGCTCGTAGGCGTGCAACACGAACTCGGTGTCCGAGCGTGTTCGAAAGTGGTACCCCGCGGCGCGCAGCGTTGCGGCGTCCGCCGCCCAGTCGTAGACCTCGCCGTTATAGCTGATCCAGATATCCCCGGCGTCGTTGGCCATCGGCTGATCGGCGTCTGGTCGCGGGTCGATGATCGACAATCGCGTGTGCAGCAGCGCGTTGTGCGCGTTCTCATGGGCATTCTTGCGTGCTTGCCGCAGGTCGGCGCCCCAGCAGACGACATGTTCGGCGTCGGGTCCGCGTTGCCGCAGCGCCGCAAGCATGCGCTCGATCGTCGCCGGCGCCATGGCGCGCGAGCCGAAGTAGCCGGCAATGCCGCACATGCCTTAGCGCGCCTCCAGCACGCGCCGAAACACGGCTTCCATGCGGTCGAGCATGCGCTCGATGCCGAAATCACGTTCCGCCCGCTGGCGCGCCGCGAGTCCAAGGCGGGCACGCAAGCGCGGGTCGTCGCGCAAGCGGGCGAGCCCGGCGGCCAGCGCGGTCGCGGACCGCGGTGCGACGAGGAGCCCTGTGACGCCGTCGTCAACCGCCTCGGCGATGGCGCCCACCGGCGTCGAAACCACGGCGATGCCGCAGGCCATCGCCTGCATGATCGCCTGCGGCACGCCCTCCTCTCCATAAGAGGGCAGCGCGAACAGGTCCAGCGCGCGCAACCAGGGCGAGACATCGCGCTGCTGGCCGACAAATCGCACGGCGTCGGCGAGTCCAAGCGAGCGCAGGTGCGCATCCAGCTTGGGCCGATGCGGCCCGTCGCCGACGACGATGAGATTCCATGCCGCCCACGCCGCACGATCGTGCGCGATCGCGTCGAACAAGTACTCGTGCCCCTTCCAGTCGCGCAGCGTAGCGACGATGCCGAGCGTCGGTCGCTGCGACAGGCCGAGCTCGGTCCGCGCATTGGCAGCCTCGCCCGGCACGAAACGCGCCAGATCGATACCAGTAGGCACCGATGTCATTCGCGACAGCGGGATGCGATTGGCGCGTGCAAGTTGGTTGCGCAGCGCTTCACCCGTGGTAACGATGTGTGCGGTCGCATGCCCGTACAGCCAGCGCGTGCCTAGCTGATTATTGACGATCGTCGACACATGGCGCGTCCGCACCAGCCGAGGGGCATCGCGCATCGCCGTGCAGGCGATTGCCGCCAGCCAGCTGTCGGTCGAGCTGTGCGAATTGATGATATCGATAGCAACGCGATTTTTCGCCAGCCAGCGGCGCAGTACATGGAGATCGGCCGGCCGCTTGCGACGGATACCCAGCGGCACCAGAGGAATGGCCATGTCGCGCGCTGCGGTGGCAATCGGAGCCTCGGGCGGCGCGATCAGGCGGACCCGGTGGCCACGATCGAGCATGCCGCGCGCCTCGGTGAGGATGCGAATCTCCTGCCCGCCCCAACCGACAGAATTCTCGGTATGCACGATCGACAGCGGCCGCATCGCCTACAACTCGAACGCGGGTTCGTAGCGCGCGAACCAGCGCTCGAGAATGAGCAGAGCCCAGAGCCGCATCGCGTGGTTCTTCCGACCCGAGGCGTGCTCGGACTGAAGTCGCACGATCGCCGTCGGCTCGATCAAGCCGCGCCGCTGCAGGCCTGCCGGACCCAGCGCCTCCGCCACCTCTGCCCGCAGCTCCTGCGCCAGCCAGCGGTGCAGAGGCATCATGAAGCCCTGCTTGGGGCGATGCACGATGTCAGGCGGCAGATAGCGCTCCGCCAGCCGCTTTAACAGGAGCTTGCCGGCGCCGCCGCTGAGCTTGAGTCCTGCCTCGAGTCGGGCACACCATCCGTAAAGGGCGTGATCGAGATACGGCACACGAGCTTCCAGCGAATGCGCCATCGTCGAACGGTCGACTTTCGCCAGCAGGTCGTCGGCCAGCCACAGCCGCGCATCGATGTGCAGCAAGTGGTCGAGATACGAGGGCGAATCGCATTCGGCGTAGAGCGCCTCGGCGCGATCGGCAATCGATGCCGCGGCCGAATGGCGGAAGGAATCGGTGAAATATTCGCGCCTCAATACCGCGTCAAAAATGTTCGGAATCGTCGCGTAACGGCGCGCGCGCGGCAGTGCCGCAGCTTTCAGAATGCGGTCGCGCGCGAGCCGCGCGGGCAAGCGACGCACAAGCCAGGGAAGCGGAGAGAGGCGACCGCCGAGCACACCCGTGATGCGCTCCTCGCGCAAGCGCTTCGCGTAGTTGCTGTAACCGCCGAACACTTCGTCGGCGCCCTCGCCCGTCAGCACGACGGTCACGGTCCGACGGGCGTATTGCGCCAGCAGCATCGTCGGCAGTGCCGCCTGATCACCGAACGGTTCGTCGAAGACGTTGACCCAGCGCTCCAGCGCGGGCAGCACGTCGCTCGGCGAGAGCATCAGGCAGTGGTGACGGCTGCCGATGTGGCGCGCCACGCGCTCGGCTTCGTTGTGCTCGCTGCCGACATCGTTGCCGGTAAAGCCAATATTGAAGGTGTCGATCGTGCGACCGGCGAGTTGCGTGGCCATCGCTGCGA
>JBOHZW010000014.1:0-8730 GCA_050738715.1 Steroidobacteraceae bacterium
TGCTGGCCATCGAGTCCGTTGAGATACCGGTCGAACACCTGCGCCGAAAATTCCTTGTCGATCGGACGGCGGCTGTAATGGTAGTGTTCGAGGTTGCCGGCCACCTGCTGCGCAATTTCCTGCTGCCGCGGCGTGGGGCGAATCGCGCCCTCCGGAAGCCGGACGCTCGCGACCGAACCGGTCGAGGCCGTCGCCGCGAGCAACAGCAGGCAGGCGCCGCCCAGGGCGGTGAAAGTCAGGAATTTGCGGAGGCGGCTTTCGGAACTGGCCATGCGGGAGCGGCTCCTTAGGGCTAACTCGGGCTCGAGTTTGACAGCTTTGATGGCAGCAGGGCAGTCATCGATTTCAGAAACTGTGGATTCAGGCTAACTAATTCAAGCGTCCTACATCGTGAAACCTTTGACCGTATTGTTGGGAATCGTTCTGGGCTCAGCCGCCGCGCTGGCTGTTTCGTTGACGATGACGGGCATCGTGTTCCTGCTGCTGCCGGAGTATTCGGCGCGCTTAGGCCCGGAAGAGCGGCCATTGCTCACGGCGCTCGCATGGTCCTGGTCATTGACGCTCGCGGCGGCCGCCGCTTTCGTGGGCGAGTTGCAAGGCCGCGCGTGGCGAAGGCCTGCGCAGGCGCTGGTGGTGCTGTTCCTGGTTGCGCTCGCGTGGCGCTACTGGCCGGCTTGAGGCGCCGCTAACGGCGGCGTTTGCCCCACACGGCGCCGGGGTTGCGGCCGCGGCGACTGTCGTATGGATCGACGCCCGCGGCGTCTTCGGCAAGCGCCAGCCGCGTCGTCAGCAGCGACCTGCCGATGCGCTGGAAGGTTTCGCGGCGCACGTTGGGCGCATCCGGCGCAGCGGCGGCCGGCGCGTCGTTCGCTGGCGCTGGACTGTTCTGTGGTAGATCCATGCTGCCACGGACAATGACTGTTTTGGCCCAGGGGCAGAAGGCGCGGAATTGGGCCGCTTGGGGCCGAAACGTGACGCAGTCGACAATTTCAGCCGTTCAGTGGCGCAGCCAGTAGCGCCCTCCGCGCAGCATCCACAACGCTGCATACGGCCCAAGAGCCACGAGCCAGAAGGCCAGCGAGAAGTGCAGCAGGGCCACGACATAATCGCGCCACAGCGCGAGCAGGCCACCGTTGGCGTAGGGTCCCAGCCGCGATGAGCCGACGAGGTAAATCAGCATCGGCATGACGATGACGCCCAGGCCCAAGCAAATGAGGAAACCGACGACCTCGCGCGGCATGCCGCTCGATTGCCGGTAGCGTCGCCAGTATTTCAGCAGCAACTCCATGCGGCCATAATAACGCCCATGGACAAACTTCGCGTAGCGGTCATCGGCGTGGGCTACCTCGGGCGCTTCCACGCGCAGAAGTACTCCGCAATCCCCGGTTGCACGCTGGTGGCGGTCGTCGACGAGCGCAACGACGTGGGCAATGCGGTCGCCGCCGAACTCGGCACGCGCGCGCTCACCGATTATCGCGAACTGCTGGGCAAGGTTGCCGCGGTCAGCATCGTCACGCCCACCGCCTCCCACTTCGACATCACGCGCGCATTTCTTGAAAGCGGCGCGCACGTGCTGGTCGAGAAGCCGATCACCGAAACCGTCGAGCAGGCGCGATCGCTGGTGGCAGCGGCGCGCAAAGCGGGACGTGTGCTGCAGGTGGGACACCTGGAACGCTTCAATCCGGCGATCGTCGCTGCCGAACCGCACATGGGCACGCCGCGCTTCATTGATTGCCAGCGGCTGGCGCCGTTTCGCGAACGTGGCACCGACGTCAACGTCGTGCTCGACCTGATGATCCACGACCTGGACATCGTGCAGAGCATCGTCGGGAGTGAGATCGAGCACATCGACGCCGTCGGTACGCCAGTGTTCTCGTCCGAGATCGACATCGCCAATGCGCGCATCCGCTTCGCCAACGGTTGTGTCGCCAACGCGACGGCCAGCCGCGTCAGCCTGAAGACCGAGCGGCGGTTGCGCGTCTTCCAGGACGACGCCTACCTGTCGCTCGACCTGCAGCAGAAGATATTGACGGTGATCCGCAAGCAGCCGGTCACCACCGGCGATACGAAGCTGCCCGTCAGCATCGATGAGCAATCGTTCGAGCCCGGCGACGCGCTGCGCAGCGAGATCGAGGCGTTCCTGGCAAGCTGCCGCGGCGAACGCGCGGTGGCCGTGAGCGGTGAGGACGGCGCTCGCGCACTCCAGACCGCGGTAGCCATCGCTGCTGCCGTGAACAATTCCGCGCGTCCAACTTGAATGCAGTGCATCAACGCAACTATTTGCGGCACCAACAGTAATGAAACTATACTTTTGCGATAGCCGCCGGCGCGCGGCGCGCGCGGAGTCTCATGATGACGGCAGCGGTAGCGCTCGAGCGTTCGAGGACGGCACGGGCCAAAGCGCGCGGCGCTCCACAGCGTGCGCAAAAGCCGCTTCCCGAGCGGGCACAAGATGCCCGCGTCGACCTGGGCTGCCTGCCACGGCTGCTGGGATTCAACCTGCGGCGTGCGCACCTGTGCTCCTGGCGCCAGTATGTCGCCGTCGTCGGCGAGAACAACATCCGCCCGGGCCTGTTCAGCTTGCTCGTGCTGGTCGGTTACAACCCCGGCATCGCTCAGATCGAACTGGGCACACACCTCGGCATCGACAAGGCCAGCATCGTTGCCTTGCTCGACATACTCGAGAAGGAAGGCATGCTCGATCGGCGCCGCTCGACGCGCGACCGGCGGCGGCAGGGCATCTACCTGACCGAGCGCGGCGCGACGGCGCGTGAAACGCTGATTTCGCAGGTATCGAAGCTGGAGCGGCAGATGGCCAGCCGCTTCACGCGCGCCGAGTTCGACCAGTTCATCGGTTACCTGCAGAGATTCTATTCATAAGCTGCGCCAGTTCGGCCGACAGCGGCTTCATGAACCAGCTGGATTCGGGCATCGCGGTGACCACAACGCCGCGCTCGCGCAACGCTTCGGCCACCACAGGGCCGACCGCGGCGACCTGCGTCGCGGCCAGCGCCGCCAGCACTTCGCTGGATTGCGCCACGGCGAACAGGCGCGCGACCTGCGCCTTGCTCGTGAATGCGATCGCGTCGACGGTGCCGCCGCGCAGCTGCGCCAGCAGCCCTCGCACAGCGGCATCATCGGTCGCGTCCGCGTAGACATAGGGCGCGACGCAACGCGGCTCGGCGCCGGCCGCAAGCAGCATGTCCTGCAGCGGCTGGTTTGGCTCGGTTCCGTAGAGCTGCACGCCGACCACGTGACCCCGCAGATCTAGCCTTGACAACGTCGCGATGATGCCGGCCGTCATCGGCAGTTCACCTTCGAGGTCGGTGGCAAGCCCGAGCTCGCGTAGCGCACGCGCCGGCTTCGGCCCGCGCGTGATCTTGCGCACCGCGACCAACGCGGCCAGGAAGCGGGGCCGCAACGCGGATTCGTGTTCCTCGATACACCCGAGCAGGCGACGCAAGCCTTCGCCAGTCAGCAGGACGAGATCATGGCACTCGCCGGCGCAGAACTGACGCAGCCAATGCAGCACGGGCTTTGGATCGGGCGCAGCGCGAATCGCGACCAACGGCGAGCGCAGCACGCGTGCGCCGCGCCGCTCAAGGAGTGAGGCGAACAGGTCGAGTTCACGCATCTCGGGCAGTGCGATCAGCCGGCCTTGCAAAGCGGAGGTTTCCAAGGCCAAAAGCATACTGCACCGGACTTGAACTCGCCGCGACTTACGGGGACGATGCGCGCTTTCGTGCCGCGGATATTCAACGTGCTCAATTCAATCGCGCTGATCGGCGTGGGCGCCGCGCTGGGAGCGATCCTGCGCTGGTTGCTGGCGCTTGCGCTCAATGGCCTGTTCCCGGCGATTCCGCCCGGTACGCTCGCGGCCAACCTCGTCGGTGGTTACCTGATGGGCGTCGCGATGGAGGCCTTGTCCGCGCCGCTCGGCATGTCACCAGAACTGCGCCTGCTGGTGATCACCGGGTTCCTCGGCGGATTGACGACCTTTTCGACATTTTCAGGCGAAGTGGTCCGGCTGCTGCAACAAGGGCGCTTGCTGGTCGCGGGCGCTGAGATTACGGCGCACGTGGTCGGGTCAGTACTGCTGACGATGCTGGGCATCGCCACCGTCATCGCGCTGCGCCGCGTAGGTTAGCGCGTCGTGTCGAGTTGGGCGTCGAGCGTGATCTTCAGGTTCAGCACGCGTGAGATCGGGCAATTGGTCTTCGCGTCGGCGGCGATCTCGGCGAAGCGCTCGGGGGTGATCTGTGGCACGACCGCGCGCATTTCCAGGTGCGAGGCGGTCAACGTCCAGGCGCCCTCGACCTGTTCGAAAATCACCGCCGCCTGGGTCGACAGTCGCGTGGGCTTGAATCCCTCGCGTGTCAGCGTGGCACAGGTCGCCATCGTGAAGCAGCCGGCGTGCGCGGCGGCGATCAGCTCTTCCGGATTGGTGCCCGGCGATTCGCCGAAGCGCTGCGCGAAGGAATAGGGCGCCTGTTCGAGCACGCCGCTGTGAGTCGTCAACGAGCCGTCACCGGTCTTCAGGTCACCAAACCACACCGCCGCCGCTGTACGTTTCATGATCGTGAGGCTCCCGAAATGAATTGATCGACCGCCGTGCCGAGCACGGTGAGCGGCACGCCGCCGGTCATGACCAGCGCGTCATTGAAAGCCGCAAGGTCGAATCGTGCCCCGAGCGCAGTCTTGGCGCGTTCGCGTTGGCGCAGGATCTCATTGTGGCCGGCCTTGTATCCGCAGGCCTGCCCGGGGCTCACGCAATAGCGGTCGATCTCGCTGGTCGCTGCATCGCGTCCCTTGCCGGTCTCGGCGACCAGGAACTGGATGGCCTGTTCGCGCGTCCAGTTCAGCGCATGGAGGCCCGTGTCGACCACCATGCGGCAGGCGCGGAACTGCTGCGCCTGCAGGTAGCCGATCTGGCCAAACGGATCGTTTGCGTAGATACCGAGCTCGTCGATGCTCTGCTCGGCGTACAGGGCCCAGCCTTCGATGAAGGCGTTGAAGCCCATCAGCTGCCACATCAACGGAATCTCGCTGCTGTGCTCGGCCAGGTACGCGAGCTGCCAGGTGTGACCGGGTAGTCCCTCGTGCGCGGTGAGCGTCGGAATCTGGTATTTGGGCCACAGGTGCGTCGATTTCAGGTTGATGTAGTAGATGGCCGGCCGCGCACCGTCGATCGAAGCAGGGTTCATGTAGCCGAGGGCCGCACCGTCCTGGATGTCCGGGGGCACGCGCTTGACGCGCACGGACGCCTTGAGCTGCAGGTGCGACAAGCGCGGCATCGCCGCACGCGTGATGGCGATGCGTTCATTGCAGTAGTCGATCAATTGCGCGCGGCCCGCGTCGTCGTCCGGAAATAGCTGGCGCGGATCATCGTTCAGCGACTGCACGCGCTCACCGACGGTGCCTTGCGTCATGCCTTGCGACTTGAGGATCGCTTCCATGCGCGACTTGATGGCCTGGTTCTGGTCGAGCCCGATCTTGTGGATTTCCTTCGGGCTCATGTCGGTCGTCGTGCCGAGCTTCAACGCCCAACGGTAATACGCTTCGCCATCGGGCAGCCGATCAACTCCGGCCTCATCGGTGGAGCGCTCGGTGGCTCGGGCGAAGGCCGCAATCTGCCGATCGAGCGCGGGGTACACCTTCTTCTGCATCAGCTCAGTCGCGCGGCCTTCCCAATCGCCGGAAATTCCCTGCGTGCGGGCACGATTGGCGAGCGAGGTCACGATCTTCTGCTGGGCGATCGGTGTGTAGCGGTACTTGGTCAACTGTCGGAGCGCGTTGCTGGCGATGAACGAGGGCGGGACGATGCCGTGCGCGGCCTGGAAGGCGATTTGTTCGCTCTCTTCGTCGAGGACGCGGGCCATTTCGCCGATACGCGCCAGATAGGCCTCGCCGTCGGCAGCGTCGACAACCTGGTGCTGCGAATCGAGGAACTCGGGGACTTCCGTGACCGCGCCATCCTGTTGCGTGACCGGATAGGGCGCGACGCCGTTGTCCGTAAACGCGGCCACCGGTTGCCCGCAGATGAAGCGCGAACCCTCGAGGGCGGAGTCCGCGGCGTATTTCACCGTCTCCCAGCGCAGGCGATCGAGCGGCGCAAGTTGCGCGGCATCGACCGTGTGCAGGCGCGCCAGCATCGAGCGAACCTGAGCGTCCCAGCGTTTCTTGTCCGCAGCGGAAACACTGTTCAGCCGACTCTTGAGCGCGCGGCGCGCGCCATGGTCGACTCCAATCGAAGTCGCCTTCTGTGGCTTGAGCCGCAGGATCTGCTCGGCGAAGTCGTCCAGCATCGCCGTCAGCCGCTTGCTCGCTGCATTGGCGTGGGCAGCGCCGCTCGTACTGTCGCTCGCATCTGCCGCAGCATTGGCGAGGCGTATCGAGCTGGTGACCGCGGCGGCAATCGTCAGCACGAGCATCTCGCGCCGATCAATCCGGTTTTTGGTCATGTTCATGTCGGTGTTGTGAAAAGTTTTGCTTAAGCTGGGCGCACACTATGCCCGGCACCGCCGCCGCGTGCAATTAACGCGCGTAGTCCAACTGCTCGAGCGATGCGCGGAATCTCTGCGCCGTGGCGAGAAAGTCGCCGGCGTAGCTGGATTGGATCCACAGTTCGAATCCGTCGCGCCATTTCGCGACGATGGCTGGGCAGTCGAAGAGTGTCACCGCGGCGCAGTCGCGCTTGTCGAGAACGGCGCCGAGCTCGATCGCGCAGGCCAGCAGCCGCGCAGCACCAAGCCCGCGTACGATGTAGTGCTCCCACTTGCCGGTGGCGTCGATTCGCGTGCCTGCGCCGCCTGCAGCGGCGACATCGAGCAAGGTTTCGGTTGCGGCGGAAGGATCGGGCGCCAGCACGCGGCCGGGAGCGAAATGCAGCAAGCTGGCCGCGTCGTTGCTGTCACGCACGACGGCGCCGGCATCCACCGGCCAGCTTGGGGTTGCACCATTGGTCTGGGGCCAGCGGTAGGCGGCGAATTCCAGCAGCCGGCGTTGTGGCCGGTGCTCGATCAGGCAAGCGGTGTTCGGTGGCTGCATGTCAACCCTTCATCCGCTCGCTGGATGGATCGAAGTGCACCGGCGCGACCACGCGCACCGCCATGTCGCCGCCGCGCAACGGATCGCGAGCGATGAGTTCCGCGCCCTCCGGTTGATTGCGCGCGAGCAGCGCGATGCCCAGCCACTGCTCCAGCGTGGGGCTGTAGACACTCGAGGTGATGTGGCCGCACGGATGATTCGGCGCGCCGGCGCTGGTGAGCTGGGCACCCCCGAGGAACCGGGCGCGACCGTCGCAGGCGCGCAGGCCGACGAGCCGCGGTCGCGTCGGTTCATGGAATGCAGGCCGGTCGAGCAGTGCGCTGCCGACGCAGTTGTTGCCTTGCTTGACGAGTGCCGACAGTCCCAGGTCGAACGGCGTCGTCTGTCCATTTAGTTCGGATCCCACCAGGTATCCTTTCTCGACGCGCAGGATGTCGACTGCTTCAAGTCCATAGGGGGCCAGCCCCGCGTCGGCGAGCGATTCCCACAGCGGCACGGCAACAGACGGCCGGCAATGCAGTTCGAATGCGAGCTCGCCCGAGAAACTTGCGCGCAGCACGCGTAGCGGCTGGTCATCGTGCACTCCGTCGGCGAATTCCATGTGTGCGAGCCCGGCGAGCGCCGCTTGCCACGGCGCACCGAGCGTATGCATGAGTGCCGGGCGGCTGCGCGGACCGGCGACGACGATGACCGCCCACCCTTCAGTTACATCGCTCACCGTCACGCGATGACCACTCCAGTTCAACGCGCGGTAGTGCTCGAAGTGCGACAGCATATGCGTGCCATGGCCTGAACCCGTTGTGGCGAGAAAGCGCTCGTCCGCAAGCCGCAACACCAGGCCATCGTCGAGCACCATGCCGTCCTCGCGCAGGTTGACCATGTACTTGCTGCGGCCGACGCGGATCGTGCTGGCCTTCGACAGGTACAGCGAATCGAGGAAGGCCGCGGCGTCGGGGCCCGCGATTTCAAGCTTGCCGAGCGTCGAGCCGTCGGCGATACCACCGACGCTGCGCACCTGGCGCGCCTCCGCAATCGAGGCATCGAAGGCATTTGCGCCGTTGGCGCGATAGTAACGCGGCCGCAGCCATAGGCCCATCGGCTCGAGCACGCCACCGTGCGTGGCGTGCCAGTCGTGGAGCGGCGTGCGGCGCGACACCATGACCGCATTGCCGATGTGGAATCCGGCGATCGAATGAAGTGTCATCGGTTGGTACGGTGGACGAGCGCGGCTGGCGCCAATCGTCGACAGCGTTTCACCCTTGAATTCAGCCAGCACCGCCGCGCCTGGAGCGGCGCTGGTGCGGCCCTGCTCGGTGCCGATGCCGAGTGTCGTGTAGCGCTTGACGTGCTCGATGTCGATGAAGCCTTCCTCGAGAGCGATGCGCAGGTCGGCCGCCGTGACATCGTTCTGCAGGTCGATGAACTGGCGTTTTTCCGCGCGGCGTGACGCTCCCGAGCGCGCGAAGGCTTGCCAGCGCGGTGCGGGATCCGCGTTGCCACGCGGCGGCGCGCCGGCATCGCCACTTGCGCCGGCATCGTGCGCGGCACGCGCGCCGGCGGCATGTCCATCGGCCAGCGCAGCGCCGAGTTCGAGCGAGCCATTGGCACTGCCGGCGTGGCGGAGTTCGGCGCCAGTCACCGGGGCGCCACCGTGAAATCCCGTGTGTAACGCTCCCGCCCATC
>JBOHZW010000015.1:0-4930 GCA_050738715.1 Steroidobacteraceae bacterium
GGCACGGTGGAGTTCCTGCAGGATGCCGACAGCGGCAATTTTTTCTTCATCGAAGTCAACCCGCGCATCCAGGTGGAGCACACCGTCACGGAGATGGTGACGGGCATCGACATCGTGAAGGCGCAGATCCGCATCGCCGCGGGCCAGCATATCGGCACGGTGGAAAGCGGCGTGCCGGCGCAGCAGGACATCCGCCTGAATGCGTACGCGCTGCAATGCCGCGTCACGACTGAAGATCCCGAAAACAATTTCGTGCCTGATTACGGGCGGCTCACCGCTTATCGGAGTCCCGCCGGATTTGGCGTGCGGCTCGATGCCGGCACGGCTTACGCTGGCGCGGTCATCACGCGTTCCTACGATTCGCTGCTCGTCAAGGTGACGACCTGGGCGCAGACGCCGGAGGAGGCGATCGCGCGTATGCATCGCGCACTGTGGGAATTCCGCATCCGCGGCGTCGTGACGAACCTGCGCTTCCTCGACCAGGTGATCACGCATCCGCGCTTCGCGAGCGGCGACTACACGACCCGCTTCATCGACGAGACGCCCGAGCTGTTCGTCGCCACGGCGCGGCGCGATCGCGCCACGCGCATGCTGAATTTCCTCGCCGACATCATCGTCAACGGCAACCCTGAAGCGCGTGGGCGGCCCGCGCCGCTGCACGTCGTCACGCCGCGCCTGCCAAACCTGCCATCGACGCCGCCGCCCGCGGGCAACAAGCAGCGGCTCGACGAACTGGGTCCTGAGCGCTTCGCGCAATGGATGCTGGCGCAGAAGCAGGTGTTGATCACCGATACGACGATGCGCGACGCGCACCAGTCGCTGCTGGCGACGCGGCTGCGGGGCTACGACATGCTGCGCATCGCGCCATACTACGCGCACTTGCTGCCGCAGCTTTTTTCAGTCGAGTGCTGGGGCGGCGCGACCTTCGATGTGTCGCTGCGGTTCCTGAAGGAAGATCCGTGGGAACGGCTCGAGCGTTTGCGCGAAGCGATGCCCAACCTGCTGCTGCAGATGCTGTTGCGTTCGGCCAACGCGGTCGGCTACGCCAATTATCCCGACAACACGGTGCGCTATTTCGTGCACCAGGCGGCCGCCAATGGCATCGACCTGTTCCGCATCTTCGATTCGCTCAACTGGGTCGAGAACATGCGCGTCGCGATCGATGCGGTGCTCGAATCGGGCAAGCTGTGCGAGGCCGCGATCTGCTACACCGGAAACCTGTCGAGCCCGCACGAACGCAAGTACACGCTCGATTACTACCTGAAGATGGCGGCCGGGCTCAAGGCGGCTGGCACGCACGTGCTCGGTATCAAGGACATGGCCGGCCTGTGCCAACCGCAGGCCGCGTTCACGCTGGTCAAGGCGCTGAAAGAGGAAATCGGATTGCCGGTCCATTTCCACACGCATGACACCAGCGGCATCGCCGCCGCGAGCGTGTTTGCGGCAATCGCCGCGGGGGCCGATGCGGTCGATGGCGCAATGGATGCGATGAGCGGACTGACTTCGCAACCCAATCTCGGCTCGATCGCGACCGCAATGCGATTCGCGGAGCGCGACCCGCAGCTCGATCCGGGGAACCTGCGGCTCATCTCGCACTACTGGGAACAAGTGCGCTTCTATTACGCGGCGTTCGAGAGCGACATCCGCTCCGGCACTTCGGACGTCTACGTGCACGGCATGCCGGGCGGCCAGTACACGAACCTGCGCGAGCAAGCGCGTTCGCTCGGCATCGATGACACGCGCTGGCCCGAGGTCGCGCAGGCTTACGCTGAAGTAAATGAGATGTTCGGCGACATCATCAAGGTGACGCCGAGCTCGAAGGTGGTCGGCGACCTGGCGATGTTCATGGTCAGCAGCGGCCAGACGCGTGAAAACGTCCTTGACCCCGACAACGCCGTGGCATTTCCGTCGTCGGTGGAGCAGTTCTTCCATGGTGAGCTGGGCCAGCCCTACGGCGGCTTTCCACCGGCGCTGCAGAAAAAAGTACTGAAGGGCAAGCCGCCGCTCACCAAGCGTCCGGGCGAAGCGCTGCCGCCCGCCGATTTGCGGGCGCTGCGTTCGCAGGCGCAAACCGCGCTCGGGCATGACATCACCGAGCGGCAATTCGCTTCGTGGCTGATGTATCCGCAGGTATATGCCGACTACGACGCGAACCGCCGCCGCTACGGCGACATGGCCAAGCTCCCGACGATGGCTTTTTTCTATGGGCTGGAACCCGGGCAGGAAATCAGCATCGACCTGGAAGCGGGCAAGACCCTGATCGTGCGTTACGTGACGCGCAGCGAACCACACGAGGATGGCACGCGCACCGTGTTCTTCGAGCTCAACGGGCAGCCGCGCGAGCTGCGCGTCGTCGATCGCACTGCGACGCCGAGCCGGCCGCCACAGCGGCAAATCGAACCGGGCAATCCGCGCCACATCGGCGCGCCGATGCCGGGCACCGTGGCGACGGTTGCTGTCGCCGTCGGGCAAAAAGTGGCGCGCGGCGATGTCGTCGTCACGCTGGAATCTATGAAGATGCAGACCGCGGTGCGCGCCGAGACCGCGGGAGTGGTGAGCGAAGTGCTGGTGCGCGTCTCCAGCCAGGTGGACGCGAAGGATTTGCTGGTCGTACTGGGGTAGGACCCGAACCGGCCCTAACGCTGGTAGCGCACCGCGAGCTGCCACTGGCGTTCGGTTGCGTTCGCCGGAATCTCCAGCCCACCATATTCAGAATCGATGGTTCGCTGCGCGACCCAGCTGCGCACTTCGATGCCTTCGATGATGGCGCTCCAATGTTCGTCGAAACGCCGCTCGCCGGCGAGCGTCCATGCATGGCCGCGGTCGCCGAAATATTTATTCTCGACGTAGGGCAGGAAATTACTGGCGGTCTGCTGCGAAGCGAAGTGATCGTAGCGCGCGGAATAGCGCATCGCTCCATGCTGCCAGCTGGCGAGCAGGAACTCCGAATCGAAACTCCAGGCGTTGATCGGTGGCCCCAGGCCCGCGAACGTGCGCCCGTGCAGCCACTGGCTGATCAAAGTCAACTCAGCCGTCGGCGTGTAGCGCACGCCGAGGCTGTCGAAGTAGGTCTCCCAGGTTGAATCCTGGATCGTCGCGGAAAACGGGGCGAGGTTGGCGCGGTTGTCGTAGTGCAGCGCGTGCAGCTCGAGCAGGCCGCGATAGTTCGCGGTGATGCCGAAGTGATAACCGGCGCGCTTGTCCATGTCATCGTAGAACAGCGTGCGTTCGGGGTTCGGCTGTCCGCCATTGGCGAAGCGCCCGAACAAGGTGCTCTGCCGATCGGTCAGGCCCCAGCCTCGCGAGGCGATCACGGTGCCGGCCGGATCGTTCCAGCCAAAGGCCGCCGCGTTGAAGCTGACATCGAAGCCGTGGCCGTTGCTGCGACCCAGCCAGTCGAGGCTGTATTCAGCGCCAATCGTGCGTAGCTCCTCGCCGACCCAGGTGTTGATGGCCGAGTACGTCAGCGTGTACGGCGAGCCCCAGCCGCGCATGCGGTTCTCGAGAGAAATCTCCGGATAGAACGCGCCGAGCTTGACGCGTGAACGCAAGATCGAATGCGGAATCGGCCGCCAGTCGACATAGAACTCGGTCAGGTCGACCGCGTTGACGTCATGATCGCCGTAGGCGACTGCCTCGACGACCAGGTGCATCGTGTCGCTCAGGTCGGTGCGCAGTCCGGCGCGCGCTTCACCGAGCCGCAGCCCATCGTGGTCGGAATCGAAACGGAGCTTGCCAAGTCCGCCGTTGAGCCGCGACTGTTCACCGTTGCTCGACACGGCACGCAGGTCGACGCTCCAGTCGAAATCCGTCGCTGCCGGCGCGGCGCGCACCAGCAGCATTGCGCCTGAGGCGGCGAGCGCGGCTAGTAATCGGCCCATTTCTTGTCTGCTCCGTGGTGCATCAGTTCCGCCTTCAATGCGTGCCGCAGGTGGAAGCTCGCGGTGAGCGGCGCACCTTCCTCCACGTGCACGTGCGTCTCGAGTTGCGGACCCGTTTCGCTGAGCCGCGAATGCCAGATGCGCAACGTGTAGTCGCCGGAGGCGAGATCGCGCAGCTGCAGCGTGCCGTTCGCAGCGGTGCGCCCGAACCAGGGCGAGTCCGTCACCCAGATGTAGCCGACCATGCTGTCGTGGATGTTGCAGCCGAGCGTGACGAGACCTGGATGATCGAATACGACCGGCGCGTGCGCGCGGCCTGCATAGAGCGCGAGCTGGAATGGTTTCGCGGGCGAAAATGAATAGACCTGGTGACGCACCTGGTCGCTGTTCGGAAAATCGACGGCGGTGCCGGTCTGTACGACCAACACGTCGGGCACGAACATCAGGTTGCGTTGGTCCATGACGACGATCGACCTGGAACCGAGGGAAGGGCGCGCGCCGCCCGCTGCCGGTTCGGCGATGACTACTGCGCCGTCGATCGGTTTGCCATCGACCCCGAATACCGTGACTGACAGCGCCGATGCAGCCGCGGCGAGAGCCGGCGCGGCCAGAACCGTGCAGGCCATCACACAAGCGGCGAGGGGGGCGCTTCTACACTCCATAATTACCGCGGATTAGAGCGCCCGAAGTTGACCAGCTTCAAGAACCGACTGCTCATTTTGATCGTCTCGCTCGTGGCGCTTGCGCAGGGTGTGACGATCGTGCTGACGTTGGCGTCGCTCCGTGGTGCGGTGCGCACGGAATCAGGCCGGCAGCTCACCGCGACACGCGCAATGCTCGACCGTACCCTGGCAGTGCGCGCGCGCTTGCTGAGCGCAACCGCCGACGTCATGGCGGCGGACTTCGCGTTTCGCGAAGCGGTCGCCACCGCCGACCAGCCGACCATCCAATCCGCGCTCGGCAATCACGCCGGGCGTGTAGGCGCCGACCTCGCGGTGCTGTACGCGCCCGATGGGCGCGTCGTGACCGCCACCACCGCGGAACTGGCG
>JBOHZW010000016.1:0-1663 GCA_050738715.1 Steroidobacteraceae bacterium
GGTCGATCTCGGCGGTGAACAATTCGCTTGCCAGCCGCCCGGCCGATACCGACAGCACGATTGATTCAAGCTGCACGCCCGCCATGCGCTCGGCGGCATCGACCGCCTGGCGAATCGCCTGCTCGGCTTCGCCGAGGTCGACCACGGTGCCCGCCTTGACGCCGCGCGCGCCGGTGTGGCCGAACCCCAGCACTTCGACGCCATGGCTGCGGCGCGGCAGCACTTCCTGCGGGCCATGCGGCCGCAATCGCGCGATCAGGCAGGCGATCTTGCTGGTGCCGATGTCGAGCGCGGCGACCAGCGCGCTGCGGCGCGGCGATACCGGCTTCATCTTCGGGGTCAGTCCGTAATGCAGGACGGTCATGCGCTCCCCGCCTTTTTCTTCTTCTTGTCCTTGGAGGCTTCTTCGCGCGCCTGGGCGGCGCTGTCCGACAGCCGAACCGTCACGCGGTCCGGCAGGCGCAGGTCAACGGCAACGATATCGCGCGACAGCAGCTTCTTGTCGTGATCGAGCCCGACCAGCGCATCGAGTGCCTTTTCGACATCGAGTTCCGGCAGCCGGACGTCGATGCCGTTCTTGAGCCGCAAGTTCCAGCGCCGTTCCGCCACCAGGATGGAAGCGCGCACCGCAGGGCGGATATCCCGATATTTGTCGAGGATGGCGAGGAAATCCTTGGCCTGAACCTGCGCGCTGCGGCCAACCACCAGCGGCAGACCGAAATAGCGCCTAGCCACGAACGGTTCGAGCACGGTGCCGTCGGAGGCGATGACCGAGATGCGGCCGTCCTTCTGCCAAAGCGCGAACGGCTGGCGTTCCGTGATGGTGATCTGCAGGTGGTCGGGGTAAAGCTTCAGCACCGTCGCGTCGGCGATCCACGGATTGGTCTTGAGCCGGTCGCGGGCGGCATCGACATCGAGAAACAGCAGCGAACTGCGGCCTGTCACCCCGGTAGTGGTGAGGACCTCTTCGCGGCTCACTTCCTTCTGGCCGGAGAGCGATATCGCGGCGATGCGGAAGCCCGCCGTATTCGCGATCGCGTCGCGCGTATCCTTGAGTTCATCGATGACATCGATAACGTGGCCGCCCTTTACCACGCCGTAGGCCAGCGCGGCGATCAAGAGCGCCGCCGATGCGGCAATCCCCGCGCCTTGGCGCGGACGCCGCTGCGCAACCAGCAGCGCCCAGCGCTGCAGCAGGCTCGCGTACCCGCGCAGCCACGCGGCGCGGCCGCGGCGCGAGTGACTCGACAGGGTCGCGGGCGGACGCGGTTCGGCGTCAGCCGGCATAGCGGCCTCCTCGGCATCTGATGGCCCCGACCGCGTCAGCGGTTGAGCGAGGCGTCCTCCACCATCCATCGCACCAGCTCATCAAACGTGATGCCCGCATAACCAGCGAGCTCCGGCACGAGCGAGGTCTCGGTCATTCCCGGTTGGGTATTGATTTCCAGACAGACCAGCTCACCCGTCCCCTGATCGTCGTAGCGGAAGTCTGCACGGCTTACGCCGCGGCAGCCAAGCGCGCAGTGGGCAGCAGACGCCAGTCTTCGGACCTCTTGGTAAACATTCGGTAAAATCTGGGCCGGCAGAATGTGTTTCGATCCGCCGGCGGCATATTTCGCTTCGTAATCGTAGAACCGCACCTGCGGCACGATCTCGATGACGT
>JBOHZW010000017.1:0-12180 GCA_050738715.1 Steroidobacteraceae bacterium
GGATGCGCCATCGTGAACGGCCCGGGAACGAATAGCAGGGTCACGACGAACACGCCGATCCCGACGACGAGGCCGCGCACCATCGCCCCCAGCACGTAGGCCGCGTACATGTCGAGCGGCGACAACGGCGGCAACAGCACGAAGATCAGGTTGCCGGTGATTTTCGACTGGATTAGCGACGACGACGCGTTGGCGAACGAGTTCTGCAGGACGGACATCATCACGAGGCCGGGGACGAGAAACGCCGTGTAGCGGACCTGGCCGTTGAAGACCGATACGCGCGACTCGAGCACGTGCGAAAAGATGAGCAGGTAGAGGAGCGCTGTCAGCACCGGCGCCGCGATCGTCTGGAAGCTGACCTTCCAGAAGCGCAGCAGCTCCTTGTACAGCAGCGTGAGCCAGCCGGAGCCGACGACTTTTATCATGCTTCGGGGATCGCGACCGGAGGCTCGGTCTCGTCGGTCGTTTCGCTGCCGGCCATGATGCGCAGGAAAACCTGCTCGAGATCGGTTTCGGCCAATGCGAGGTCGTCGATCGCGACGCCCGCGCCACGAAACGACGCGAGCAGCCGCTCGAGCTCCGTGTAGCTCTCGAGACCGAGGTAGTAAACCGATCCTTCGCGCCGGTGAATGCGATGCTGCCATTCGTCGGGCAACCGTTCGGCCGACACCCGCACCGTCAGCCCGGCGAATCGCGACAACAGGTGCTGCGTCGTATCGAGTGCCACGATGCGTCCCGATTTCAGCATAGCGATGCGGCCGCACAGCGCCTCGGCTTCCTCGAGGTAGTGCGTCGTCAGGATGATCGTCGTGCCATGCGCGTTGATGTCGTTGAGAAACTCCCACATCGAACGGCGGATCTCGATGTCGACACCGGCGGTCGGCTCATCGAGCACCAGCAGCCGCGGTTCGTGCATCAGCGCGCGCGCGATCATCAGCCGCCGCTTCATGCCGCCCGAGAGCCCGCGCGCCATGCCGTTGCGCTTGTCCCAGAGTTGCAGCTGCTTGAGGTATTTCTCGGCGCGCTCGCGCGCGATCGGGCGCGGAATGCCGTAAAACCCAGCCTGGTTGATGACGATCGTCAGCGGTGTTTCGAATTGGTTGAAGTTCAGTTCCTGCGGCACGACGCCGATGCAGGATTTCGCGCGCTCGAGCTCGCGGTCGAGGTCGTATCCGAACACGCTCGCGGTGCCCGCGGTCTTGTTTACGAGCGAGGTAATGATGCCAATCAGCGTGGTCTTGCCGGCGCCGTTGGGCCCGAGGAGGGCGAAGAAATCGCCCTGCTCGACGTCGAGGTCGACGCCGCGCAGGGCTTGTACGCCGTTGCGGTAAGTCTTGGTCAGCCCATGTATCGACAGCGCCAGCAAGCTATTTCGCGAGCTGGAAGAGACTGGATGGCACCCAGCCCTCGTTGCCGAGTTCGTCGGTCACCTTCCACCAGATGCCCTGCTTGTCGCCAGTCGGATACATCGCCATGCCCGGATCAAGGTCGCGCACGACGGCCGATTTCAGGTTCGGTTCGGCATAAAGCTTACCGGGCTTCGACATCGTTACCGACTGCGTGACGTTGTCGGCCTTCGCATTCGGCTGGATGGCCTTGACGTCGGTCACCAGCTTCGAGAATGCATCGAGATAGGCCATCGTGACGATCTGGCCGATCTCGGTGTTCGCATAGCTGCTGGCGCCGCCCGCGGCGAATCCGCCAAAGAAACCCAGGCCGCCGCCCGCGCCCCAGCCGAGGTCGGTCTTCTTGGCATGGCCCTGCTGGAGCGACACCTGCTCTGTTGAACGCACATCGGTGAGCGTCAGCACGACATCGGCCGTCTTGCTTTTCAGGCTGATGCCGCCGAGCACCGCGCCCGCGAGGCCGGGCACGAATCCGCCGAGGATGCCGCCGATATGCTTGCCGCCCGAGTTGGCGTTCTGGTTCACGATGTCGGGCACGAGCACATAGTCGGCCGCCTTCATCTGGCCCTTGCCGATGTTGGAACCGCCGCGCATCTCGCCTTCACCGGCCAGCGCTCGCTCGGCCTGCGCTGCGGCCAGGCCCTTGCCGCGATCGACGAGCGTGAAGCAATGCGACTGCGAAACGAACACCTTGATTAGCGCTTCAGGTGATTCGAGGTTGAGATCCTGCCACCAGCGCTTTTCGGGTTCGGTAACCGCCAGCGTGCCGATCTTGTGGTCGCAGGTGGGAATTTCGGGCGGCTTGGTGTCCTTCTCGGCTGCCTGCACGTTGCTGATGGCAGCGAAACTCGTGAGGCCGGCTGTGACCGCCGACATCAATACAGTATTCACGGCTTTCCCCCACATGGTTGGACCTCGCTTTTGCCTGTTATCTGACCCGCGCAGCACGGGCGCAATAGTAGAGCCTGTGGTAGGAGTTTGCCACCGCGGGGACGCGGCGCCGACGCGCTTCGCGGCAGGTTTTCAGCCGTGGCGCCTCATTACGTCGGCCGCCAGCATCTGCAGACCCCAGAGCTGCAGGTTCTCCAGGCCACGCGGCGACTCCTCGGCGGCGGCCAGGAGCCACGCTTGCCAGATTTCAGTGCGCCCGTGCCAGCGTGGCCGGATCCACGCGGGGCGGCGCTCGGCCAGCGCTTCGAGGTCAGCGAAGCGGCATGCAGCCACCAGTGCCGTGCACGGCGCGCTCATGCCGAGCGTGATGCGCGCCGCCAACCGGTTGGCACGAGCCAAATGCCACGCGAACAGCAGCACGCGCCGCAGCAACGGCGTGGGCAACGGTCCGCGCTGCGCGAGCAACAACGACACCGGTTGCGCCTCGTGCACACCGACGCGCGGCAGGCTGGACCAAAGTTGTGGCTGCGACCCGCCCAGATCGGCGAGCAGGAACGGGCAGCGCGCCAGCCGCATGCGTGCGTCATCGCCCAGCGCGCGCCAGCGCCAGCCGAGGCCGCTGCCGGCACCCAGCAGCGCGTCGAGCAGCTCGAAATTGAGCTCGGCCAACGGCTCGAGCACGGTGTGGTCCCAGTTGCCGCCGGCGGCGGCGGCGATGTAGTGCGGCTCAGGCATGTGAGTTCCTCGGTGTTCCGGGGACATATTTGCTGTTCAAGGGGCTTGGAAGCCATCCGTTAATTTGGGATATTTATCCCAATTATAGCTAGAAGCCGGATTACCGGCGAGTGAGGCCGCCATGCGCATCTCTGACGACCGCTACAGCCGCGACCGCCAGCGGCTCGACATCGCCATGCATTTCATCCATCACGAAGCCCGCACGCACACGATCCGCCTGTGGACCGGGTTGACCGATGACCGGATCCGCAAGCTCTATCGTTCCTACCTTCAGGAAGGCGGCCGGCGCGTCACGCGACATCGCGGCAAGTCACCGCAGCAACCCGCGTTCTTCCTGCGCACTGCGCGGCTGCGCCACGAAGCCAGCGCGCTGGCCGCGTTGTGCTGCCTGGTCGGCGCAGTCGAACGCCGGCTCGAGCGTCCGGCAGCAGCGCCACTGGCGGGCGTCGTGCGCGCCGCGGCGCTGTGCCAGGCCTATGACGTATTCCGGGCGATCGTCAGCGCGCCGGGCATCAGCTTCGAGCACGCGGTACTGCTGGTCAACGCGCTGGCGCGCGGCAATGAACTCGCGCTCGGCGATTGCCACGGTTGCGGCGCGCTGCTGGTGGTCGATGCGCTGGCGCTGCATCCGCCGCGCTGCGCGGTGTGCGCCGAGGCCGATCCGCGCCCGCTGGCCGCGTGCAACACCACACGCCGGGTGCGCCCGGAGCCTTGATTGACGATTCAAGTTAGAAGCGATCGGATCCAATTATGCGAGTAGCGCAGCAGGGGTTTTTCTATCCACAGAAATACCTGCGCTCCCAGTAGCGTCGCGGCGATGGTGATCGCTGCCGTTGCATAGAAATTCGTGCCGCGAATAACGAGCCACGACATCAGCGAGATGAGAGCCGGAAACTGCACGAGATAGATCGGGAAAGACAATTGCCCGAGTAGCCTGGAAATGCCCGAGCGAAAAAAGACCAGCAATCCACCGTTCGTGTAAAACGAAACGACCAGAGCGATCGCAATCAGCAGGGAAGAGCGGGTACCGTACTCGCCGTAGCCACGTGCAACTGCAAATCCCGCTGCCAGAACCACGGCTATTGTCATGGCCTGCCACAATCGATTCTCACGAAGCTGCTGTAATGTTCCGGTTTTTCTCGCGTACCCTAGCAGCACTCCAATCAGAAAAAGATCGTATATGGAGTTCAGCATGAAGACGTAGGCCGCGAGGGTTCCCACGACCAGCGCCGGCGACCGCAGTCGGTCCCACAGATAGCACACCAGGAAAGTCAGCATCGACCCGACCAATTCGATCGGCATCGTCCACAGAAACGGATTGTATGACGTCGAAATGACCTGATGCACGTAAACGCCAATGAGCGAAAACCGAATCAGGCTTCCTAGCGTGGGATCGACATGCAAGAAGGTCCCGAGCCAATCCGGCCGTTGCAGCGCCACCGCGGCCTCCGAGTGGTGATCGAGTCCGGTGCGCATCAGTAGCCATACGAGCAGGCACGCCATGGAGATCGGGATCGTCAGTCGAAAATATCGATGCAGCGCGAGGCGGTCCAATCCACTAGTCTTTCCGCTTTGGAAGAAGGACGCACTCAATGCGTCACCTGACAGAACGAAGAAAACGCAGACGTCAACGTATCCATCAAGAAACGGGGATAGCCAACCGATCCGAAATGCCGGCACCAATTTCCCCAGCATTTCCACAAGAACATGGAATAGCAGCACAGAGAGCGCCGCCCAGCCACGAATACCATCGATCTCTGTCGTTCTCACCACCACGCTTATTAGCCGGGCGGCTCCGGGTGCACTGTTAATTCGGTGTAACCCGCGCATGTTGCCTAGCTCTGCCGTTCCTTTCTGCAGGATGGCGGCCGGCGTGTCGCGCGCCAACGGCCCGCAGACGTGCCGCAGGCGTGCAGCACCGTGCGCCGCCCTCGCCCACCGGCCTAGGATCGCTCGCTCGGCCAACTGATAATATCGGGCCATGCAGGGAGCGGTCCGATGACGGCGGAACAAGGCGGCAATCCCTTTACGGGCGCCTGGCTGGAGCGCCGCGCGCAACAGCGCGAGGCGGATGACTGGGCGGCGCAGGCGTTGGCCGACACGGGCACCTTGTTCCTCGTGGCCAGCGGCACGCGTCACCTGGTTCGCCGCGGCACATCGACCTCGATCGCCTTCCTCGATTCGATGCATCCGCTGGTGCGCGCCGCCGACGCCACCAGGTTGTTGTTGCTGGGTTGGTTCGAAGGCCGATGTTGCGTTCTGCTCGAGGCGCAGCCCGGGCGCGGCGTGTTTCCCGACGATACGGAATTCGAGGAACTGCGCCCGCTCCTCACAGAGCTGCCCGAGCCGCAGGCCGCAGTGCTGATCAGCGCGCGAGCGCTGCAGATCTGGCGCGAGCGCCATCGCCATTGCGGAGTCTGCGGCGCGCCGACCGCACCGCGCCAGGCCGGCCATTGCCTGCGCTGCACCAGCACCGAGTGCGGCGCAGAATTTTTTCCACGCCTCGATCCGGCCGTCATCGTGTTGGTCAGTGACGGGGAGCACGCGCTGCTCGGCCGGCAGGCTTCCTGGCCGGCCGGACGCTATTCGACACTGGCAGGCTTCGTCGAGGCGGGAGAAACGCTCGAAGACACGGTGGTGCGCGAAGTGCTGGAGGAGACGGGTGTGCATTCCAGTGCCGTGCGCTACTTTGCGTCGCAGCCGTGGCCCTTCCCTGCCTCGCTGATGCTGGGATTCCACGCAACGGCCGATCGCGGCGAAGCACTGCAGCTGGACGGGGAGCTCGAGGATGCGCGCTGGTTCAGCGCGGCGGAACTTGCCGCGAACCAGGCGGTGCTGCCGCCTGCGTACACGATTGCGCGGCGACTGATCGATGCCTGGTATTCCCGCGTTACCGGCACGGCACTCACGCCGTGCACCTGAAGTCCGGAACCAAGACGGTCCCGGCCGCTCAAATTCTGGTGAAATCCGCGCGCCCGAACCACGCTGCCGTTGCCCGCCTCGGGCTGCCTCGCCTTGCTGCGCGCGTACATGCACGCCTGCATCCCCGTGCGCTGGCGCTGGCGACAATGCTTGCAGTGTTGCTGGCGCGGCCAGTCTCGGCCGAGATCCGCGTCGAGGTCGAGGGCGTTGACAGCGACCTGCGGCGCAACGTGCTCGCTTTGCTCAGCCTCGAAAGCTACAAGGACCGCGACCGCATCGAGCCCGATGCGGTGGCGCGCCTGTTCCGGCGCGTCGACGGCGAAGTGCGCGATGCATTGCGCCCGTTCGGCTACTACGAGCCGGTGATCAAGGCGAGCCTGACGCCTGAAGACGAACAGCGCAACTGGCGCGTGCACATCGATATCAAGCCTGGCGAGCCGGTGCTGATCGACAGTGTCACCATCAGCATCCAGGGCGCCGGCGCGGATGATCCGGTGTTCGAGCGCGTCGCCGCCGGCCGCGCGCTGGTCAAGGGCGCACGGCTCGAGCACGCGGCCTATGAAAAAGTGAAGAGCGACCTGCAGTCGGCGGCCGCCACTTTCGGTTACCTTGATGCGCGGCTGCTGCGCAATGAGCTGCTGGTCGATCCGGCCGCGCACCGCGCCAACGTCGTGCTCGAACTGGATACGGGCGAGCGGTATCGGTTCGGCGCCACGACCATCGAGCAGAATGCGATCCGCGACGCGCAGATCGTCCGCTACCTGCGCTACCACGAAGGCGAACCCTACGACGCCGGCAAGCTGTTGCGCACGCAATTCGCGCTCGATGACAGTGAATTCTTTTCCAACGTCGACATGGTGCTCGGGCAGCGTGACCCGGTGATGCACGTTGTGCCGATCCAGATTACCGCCAAGGCCGCGCGCAGCACCTACTCTATCGGGCCCGGCTACGCTACCGACACGGGTGCACGCATCACCGTCAGCTGGCTCAACCCGCGCATCAACGATCGCGGCCACCGAATGCGCGTCTCGTTGCAGGTGTCGGAGACCACGCAGAACATCAACGCCCGCTACGACGTGCCTTTTGGCGATCCGGTGCTGGAAAAAATATCGTTGCAATTCATCGACCAGACCCAGCGTATCGGCAGCAATGTCTACACGCAGACGCTGCTGCCGGTGCCGGTGGCCCCGGATACCGGCTTCAGCACCAGCAGCGCCGAGATCGACACCCGCGAGGTGTCGTTGGCCCCCAGCATCAGCTTTAGCACCGGCCACTGGCAGCGGGTATTCGCCGCCAAATTCGTGCACGATGTCACCAGCGACGCAATCGACAACAGCAAGGTCGACAACCTGGTGGTGCCGAGCATCGTCGTTGCCGCGATACCCGAGGGCTACCTGGGCGAAGACCTGTTCTCACGCTCTCTGTATGCGCAGCTTGATGGCTCGAGCAGCGCACTTGGCGCCAAGTCCAGCTTCCTGCGCCTCGACGTGCGCTCGGAACAGGTGTTCAACCTCAGTCGTCTCTGGCACCTGCTATTGCGCGGCGAAGTTGGCATCAGCGCCGTGCACAATTTCGACCAGCTGCCTGCTGCATACCGGTTCTTCGCTGGCGGTGACCGCAGTGTGCGCGGTTTCGGCTACGACGACCTGTCGCCGCTGCGCACCGTGCGCCAGACCGGCACATTCGACACCGGACCCAACCAGGGACAGCCGTTCGACCGCTTCGTGTCGCAGCGCATCGGTGGCCGCCACTTGCTCACCGGCACCGTCGAATTCGAGCGCGACCTGCCGCGCAACCTGGGCGTGGCGGTGTTCTCCGATTTCGGCAATGCGCTCGACCGTCTCGACGACAAACTGGCGGTCGCGGTAGGCGTGGGTTTCCGCTGGCGCCTGCCGGTAGTCACGGTTGGCATCGACGTCGCCAAGGCGCTGCACGCGCCGGGCTTCGACACCTTGCCTGGCGCACGCGTGCATCTGAACATTTCGCCGCGCCTATGATTCGCCGCCTGCTGCATACCTCGTGGATCTCGTTGCTGGCACTGCTGCTGCTGGTCGGGGGCGCGATTTACTACATCGGTTGGACGCCCGGCGGTCTGCAGCGCATCGTCTCGCTATCGAACCGCAGGCTCGGGCCGATCACGCTCAGCATCAGCGGCGCGCGCGGCACGCTGCACGACGGACTGCACGTCGATCGCATCGAGGTCGACCATGCGCGAGTGCAGATCGTCGCCACCAACATCGACGGGCGCGTGGCGCTCCTCCCATTGTTGTGGCAGACGATTCGCGTTGCGCATCTTGCGATCGCCGACGTGAAGATCCACGTGCTGCCGCATCCGCAGTCGAATGGCGCCCCGTGGGAGCCGCACTTCCTCGTCGGCCTGCTCAATATCAATGCCGAAGACCTGAACGTTGCACACACGGAAATCATTTCTCCGGGCGGCGTCAGCGTCACGTTCGATCGGATGCACACGGTCGCGCTGGTTGGGCTCAAGGAGATCCGCGTCTTCGACGGCGCGATGCTGTACCTGGGCTGGGAAACGCGCAGCAGCGGCAGCGTGTTCGCTGCCAATCCGATCCGGCTGCAAGGCCAGACGCGCCTGAGCATGACGGCCGAGGGCCAGCCGGCGTGGCTTGCGAACGCGCAGTTCGACGGCGACCTGGACAGGTTGCCGATCACCGGCGCAATGCTCGCGCCATTCAACGCTGATTTCCATGGCGAGGCCCGCGCATTGACCGGTGACTGGAACTGGCTCGGCAGCTCGCAGGTGCGCGACCTTGACCTGCGTGCCTGGGGACTCGGCAATGCGCTCGGCGTGATTCACGGTTCGCTGCAATTGAAAGGCGATCGAGATGGCTTTGGCGCGCAAGGCATGCTCGATCCGCCCGGACTGAATGCCGGCGCGCTGGCGGTGGATTTCTACGGCAGGTATGCCGCGCATGTGCTCGATGTCGTGCACGCGACGTTCCTGCATCGCGCTTCCAGCGCGCTGCTCAGCACCGCCGGCAGCATCGGCATCGAGACCGACGGACCGCGGCTCGACCTGCATGGCGATTGGCAGCGTTTCCGCTGGCCACTCGCGGCGGTCGATGCGAATGTGCACAGCGTCGAAGGCAGCTACACCCTCAGCGGCCTCAAGCCGTTCGCATTGACGGCGCGCGGCGCATTGCAGGTGCTCACTCTGCCGGCGACGCGCTTCGAAGCGAGCGGGCACATCGAGCACAATGGCCTCGCCATTCCCGACCTCGCACTCGATGCATTCGGCGGCCATGCGCAGCTGCGGGCCGATGTGCGCTGGTCGCCGCTCGAGCGCTGGTCGGTCGCCGGTTCGATGCACGGCCTGAATATCTCGACGTTGCGGCCCGCCATCGCTGGGCGTCTTGACTTCAATGTGGCTGCAACAGGCCAGGGCTTTGGCGCCGGCGGCCAACTACAGGCCAATTTCAGCGCTCTGGCCGGCAATGTGCGCGGCCAACGCGCCAGCGGGCGCGCGGGCATTGCGCTCGCCGGCGATGACTGGCTGCTGCAGCAGGTGCAGCTGCAGCTCGGCGCCACGCACCTCGAAGCGGACGGCCGGCTCGGTGACCATCCGGATTTGCGCTTCGCGATCGACGCGAACGACCTGGCGCTGCTGCACAGCGGAGCGCGCGGACAGCTGCGCGCCACCGGCCACTACCGCAGCGACGCGCGCAATCCGCTGCTGGTGGCGCGCGTCCGCGGCAACGCGATCGATTTCGAGGGCACGCAACTGCAGGCGGTCAGCGCCGACATCGATTTCGAACCGCAGGGCAACGGGCGCGCGGACATCAACCTGCAGCTTGAGCATTTCACCTCGGGCACGCGGCATTTTTCGCACCTCGGCGTCACCACAACCGGCACCACCGCGGCGCACCGCTACGAGGTCGACCTGCGCGCGCCGCCGTACCGCGTGCAGGCGAGTGGCGAGGGCCAGTACGCCGACGGCGTGTGGCGCGCTGGCATCGACGCGTTCACTGCCGGCGACGGCGGCGCGTTGCACATGGCGTTGGCGCAGCCCGCGACGCTGGTCGCTTCGGTCAGCGGCGACCCGCTGCAGCTCAGCAATTTCTGCCTGCGGGATACCCAGTCCACCTTGTGTGCCGCGCTCTCGCGCGAGGCCGGACACACGCAAGCGAGCGTGCATGCTGCCAACGTGCCGCTGCGCACGCTGACCGCCGGTCTCGGCGTCGAAACCGACTTCGAAGGTCGGGTGTCGCTCGACGCGCAAGCCGAAGCCACGGGCGATGCCGCGTGGACCGGCTCGATCAACGGCACGCTAGCCGACGCCGCCGTTCGGCATCATCTCAGCGGCGGCCGCATCGAATCCTTCAGCCTCGGCACCGGCAACGTGAGTGCAAAGCTCGAAGCGAGTGGACTCACCGCCAGCGTCGGGCTCGATGCCGGCGCAGGTGGCAACATCGCCGGCCATCTCGACGCACGCAACGACGGCGGCTCGATGCGCGCGTGGCCGCTGCGTGGCGAGGTGAGGCTGCAGACGCACTCACTGGGATTCATCGACTCGTATGTCGTGCAGGTCGATCGCGTCGCCGGACAACTCGACGCAAATCTCGCGCTGGACGGAACCCTGGCGGCCTTGAACCTGAACGGCGACCTGAAATTGACGGACGCTGAAGTCGATGCTTACCAGATCAACCTATCGCTGCGCGACTTGAATTTCGAAGCGCGGCTCAAGGACTCGGTGCTGCAGCTCAACGGCAGCACGCGCGCCGGCGCCGACGGCAGCGCCCAGTTCGATGGCGAGCTCGCCTGGCGCGACCTGCTGCCCTACGGCCAGATCCACCTGAGCGGCGAGAACTTGCGCGTCGTCAACATTCCCGAGGCGCGCGTGCAAGCCTCTCCCGACGTGCGCATGAAATTCAACGGCCGCCGCATCGACATCACGGGTACGGTGACGCTTCCCTATGCGCGCCTGCAACGTCCCGACCAGCTCACGAATGCGGTTCGAGCCTCGAGCGATGAGATCATTGTGTCCACCAACCAGGCGCCGCCCGGCGAGAGTTTCCACGTGTTCAGCGACCTGACGCTGGTGCTCGGAGAGCGCGTCACGATCGATACGCTCGGCCTGGTCGGACGCCTCAGCGGGAGCCTGCGCACCGTCGCCGACGATACGGGTTTCGCGCGCGGCACCGGGGAACTGCAGGTCGAGGAAGGCAAGTACACGGCATACGGGCGCAAGCTCGATATCGAGCGCGGCAGGCTGCAGTTCCGCAATGGCCCGCTGAACGATCCGGTGATCGACCTGCGTGCCATCAAGAAATTTCCCGACATCACGGCCGGCGTCAACGTGCGCGGCACGCTGCGCGCGCCCCGCATGACCTTCTTCTCCGATCCGGTGGTGTCGCAGTCGCAGATCGTCTCGCTGCTGATCGCCGGTGGCTCGCTCGACAGCGTGCAGAACAACGCCGATCCGGCGCAGCGCGGCGCCGAGGCGCGCAACAACATGCTGCTGCAGGGCAGCGCGTTACTGTTCCAGCAGTTCGGCGGCAAGGTCGGGCTCGACGATGTCAGCGTCGAATCGGACCTCAACAACGAGACCTCCCTCGTGCTGGGCCGCTACCTGTCACCGCGCCTGTATGTCAGCTACGGCATCAGCCTCGCCGAGGCAATCAACACGATCAAGATGCGCTACACGATCGGCGACCACTGGACTATCAAGACCGAGGCCGGCCTGACGCGCAGCGCCGACCTCGTGTATACCATCGAGCGCTAGACACTGCGGACGCTAGGCTCGTTCCCCCGCGAGCACGCGCTCGACGCGGCGGTCGGGCAGCAGCCAGATCACCGACACGGTCGCATACAGGATTCCAGACAACCATGGCAGCAAGAACGCGACGGCGATCGCCAGCGAGTAGATGACGAGCGAGATACGGCCCTTGAAATCGCTCCCGAGCGCGCGCCAGCAGCGAATCGCGCGCATGGTCGGCCAGCAGCACACGCGTCATGATGTAGTACGCAACAGCCGCGCCGAACAGCACCAGCCCATAGACCGCGACCGGTGCCGCGGCGAAATGATTCTCACCCATCCACGCGGTGACGAACGGCACGAGCGACAGCCAGAACAGCAGGTGCAGGTTGGCCCACAGGACGGCGCCGTTCACATGGTCGGCGACCTGGAGCATGTGATGGTGGTTGCTCCAGTAAATGCCAAGATAAACGAAGGTGAGGACGTAGCCGAGGAAATCGGGCAGCA
>JBOHZW010000018.1:0-3103 GCA_050738715.1 Steroidobacteraceae bacterium
GCCTTGGTGGCGGGCTTCTTCACGACCTTGAGCTTCAACAGCCCCGGCAGCGTGAACAAACCATTGCCGCGCAGGCTCTTCTTGACGATTCCATTCAGGGAATCGAACACTTCATTGACCTGCTTGCGGGAAAGCTCGGTGTCCTTTGAAATCGTCGCCAGGATCTCCGACTTGGTCGGCGCCCCACCTTTCTTCGCCATTGCTGAATCTCCTCGGGTTTGGCTGCAGTTCGAAAAAAATTCACGCATTTCGTGAATCGGGGCGCAACATAGCACAAGCAGCGCACGACGCAAATGGCTTTTTTTCTAGGGTTTGGCGTGTGTGCGAGGTTTTTGCCTTGGACGCGTTCGCGATCAGCGCGCTCTGCGTGCGCTGTAGTGCTCGACGCGCAATGCAAAAGCGCCGCTAAACCTCTGGCTGGATTGAAAGTTGCCAAAGACCGACAGCGCAAGCGGATGCGCGCGTCGCGAGGCTTCAATACAGGCGATTCAGCATCGACTGGATCAGGATCAACAATGCCTGGATGATGATTCCCGCCCACAGCGGCGAGAGATCGAGGTTCGCGAGCGGCGGAATCAGGCGGCGAATCGGCCGCAGCACCGGTTCGCACAGCGAGCTCAGCAACGATTGCATCGGCGAGGGCACGCCCGGCGCGATCAGCGACAGCATCGCGTAAAGGAAGATCGAGAAGAAGCTGATCCACAGCAACGAGCGCAGCAACTGGAGCACTGCGATCTCGATCCAGACCAGCGGCGGCGGCAGGACTGCGATGCCCAGCAGCGAGGGGAGCCCCGCGCGCACCAGCGCCAGTGCGAACACGATGACCACGGATGCGGTATCGATGCGGCCGATCGCCGGCAGCGCGCGCCGCAACGGGACCAGCACCGGGTTCGTGATCTGCACGATGGCCTGCGCCAGCGGGTTGCGGAAATCGCCGCGCGCCCACTGCAGCAGGAGCCGGACCAGGAACACGATCTGCGCGACGCCAAGGAGCGAGTCGAACAGGAACAGCAATGCACTCATGGTGAAGTCGATTCCCTGAAGTCAGTGCGGCGTGGCGGCCGGCCCTGAGCCGAACTGCGTGGAGAGTTCGGCGCTGCGCTGTCTCGCGGCCGCAACGGCCGCGCCGACCAGGCGTTCGAAGCCGCCGGACTGGAACGCTGCCAGCGCGGCCGCCGTCGTGCCGCCCTTGCTGGTGACCGCTTCGCGTTCCGCTGCCAGGCTGGTATCGCCGCCGGCCAGCGCTCCCGCGCCGCGCAAGGTCTGGCGCGCCAGTCTTTCGGCCGTAGCCGCATCCAGCCCCTCCGCCACCGCGGCGGCCGCCATGTGCTCGGCGAGCTGGAAGAAATACGCCGGGCCGCTGCCGGAGAGCGCGGTCACGATGTCCAGGTCGGATTCCTGCTGCACCCAGACGATGCTGCCCGCCGCGGCGAAAACCTGCTCAGCCAGTGCGCGTTGCGCCTCGCTGATGCCAGAAGGCGCGTACAGCGCGGCCACGCCCATGCCGACCAGCGCGGCGCGGTTGGGCATAGCGCGCATGATCGGCACGCCTACGCAACAGCGCGCGAGATCGGCGACGCGCAATCCCGCGGCGATCGACAGCAGCAGTGTGCGCCCGGGCGAAAGCATCGCACAGAGCTCCGTCAGCAGCGCGATCGCAACTTGCGGCTTGACCGCCAGCACGACGAGATCCGCGCCGCGCACCACTTGCGCGTTGTCCGCCGTCACGGCAATGCCGAAGTCACGTTGCAGAGCCGCGCGCTGCGCGGCTAACGGCTCGCCGACACGCACATTCGAGCCGGTCAGGCCCTGCTGCAACAGGCCATGGATCAGGGCGCGCGCCATGTTGCCGCCGCCCAAAAAACCGATCTGTGTGGCTGGATTCACCCTCGACATTCTACGGGATGCGCGCGCTGCGCGCGCCGAACAGCGCCGTGCCGATGCGTACCAGGGTCGAGCCTGCGGCGATGGCGGACTCGAAATCACCGCTCATGCCCATCGACAGCGTGTCGAGCGCGGCGCCTTGCCGCCGCAGCTGTTCGTACAGTTCGCGCACGGCGTTGAAGCGTTCACGCTGTGCGGCGGCGTCGAGTCCGTCCGGCAGCATGCACATCAGCCCGCGCAAGCGCAGGCGTGGCAACGCCGCGATAGCGCCGGCAAGTTTGCGCGCGTCCGCGGCGCTCGCGCCGCCCTTGGTTTCATCTGCAGCCAGCTTCACCTGGATGCAGACGTTCAGCGGCGGTGCCAGCACCGGTCGCTGCGCCGCGAGACGTTCGGCGATGCGCGTGCGATCGACGCCATGCACCCAGGCAAAGCGCTCGGCCACGATGCGTGTCTTGTTCGCCTGCACCCTGCCAATGAAATGCCAGCACAGTTCAAGTCCGGCGAGCGAATCCAGCTTGGCCGTAGCCTCTTGCAGGTAACTTTCGCCGAAGTGCTCGACGCCGAGCTGCGCGAGCGCGCGCACCGAGGTCGCTTCCTGGCCCTTGCTGACCGCCAGGAGCGTGACGGATTCCTCAGTTCTGCCTGCCGCCCGGGTCGCTTGGCGTAAGCGCTCGCGCACCGCGCGAAGCCGCGCGCTTAAGCTATCAGCGAGTGCTGAATTCTGCGGACCGATTAACATATTGACGACCGATCCCCTCCGTTATACTCCGCAGGTACAAAAGCTCCGCGTCGCCCGAGCCAACGAGGAATCCTGATGGCGGTCGATATCGCACAACTCCTGGCGTTTGCCGTCAAGAACAACGCCTCAGATCTGCACCTGTCGGCGGGCGTACCGCCAATGATCCGCGTCGATGGCGACGTCAAGCGTATCAACATGCCCGCACTGACCCACAAGGAAGTGCACGGCATGGTGTACGACATCATGAACGACAAGCAACGCAAGACTTTCGAAGAGTTTTTCGAGACTGACTTTTCCTTCGAGATTCCAAAGCTTGCGCGCTTCCGCGTCAACGCCTTCAACCAGAACCGCGGCGCCGGCGCCGTGTTCCGCAACAGTCCCTCGGTCATCCTGTCGCTGGACGACCTGAACTCACCGAAAATTTTCCGCGACCTGTGCATGCTGCCGCGCGGCCTGGTGCTGGTGACCGGCCCGACCGGC
>JBOHZW010000019.1:0-3816 GCA_050738715.1 Steroidobacteraceae bacterium
ATCTTCACCGTGCCATCGTTTTCGATATCGATGGATGTGCCGGTCTCCTCCGTGATCTGACGAATGACCGCACCGCCCTTGCCGATCACGTCGCGGATCTTCTCCGGATCGATCTTCATGATGATGATCGACGGCGCCCACTCGGACATCTTCTCGCGCGAGCGATCGAGCACTTTGGCCATTTCGCCGAGGATATGCAGGCGGCCATCGCGCGCCTGCGCCAGCGCCACCTTCATGATCTCAGGCGTGATGCCCTCGACCTTGATATCCATCTGCAGCGCGGTGATGCCTTCGCGCGAACCGGCGACCTTGAAATCCATATCGCCGAGATGATCTTCATCGCCGAGGATGTCGGTCAGCACCTGGAAGCGGCTGCCCTCAAGTACCAGGCCCATGGCCACGCCCGCTACTGGCGCCTTGACCGGCACACCCGCGTCCATCAGCGCCAGGCTGGTGCCGCAGACGCTCGCCATCGAGCTTGACCCGTTGGACTCGAATATTTCCGAGACCACGCGGATGACATACGGGAACGCCGCCATGTCGGGCATCATCGCGTTGATGCCGCGGCGCGCGAGATTCCCGTGGCCGATTTCGCGGCGCTTCGGTGAACCCATCATGCCGGTCTCACCAACCGAAAACGGCGGGAAATTGTAGTGCAGCATGAAACGTTCGCGCCGATCGCCCTCGAGCGCATCGATAATTTGCGCATCACGCGTCGTGCCGAGCGTCGTGGTTACGAGCGCCTGCGT
This sequence comes from Steroidobacteraceae bacterium, assembly GCA_050738715.1. GTDB lineage: Bacteria > Pseudomonadota > Gammaproteobacteria > Steroidobacterales > Steroidobacteraceae > FEN-1191. Next base: position 750 of record JBOHZW010000019.1, read on the forward strand.
TTCGCCGCGCGTGAATAGCGCGGAACCGTGCGTACGCGGCAGCACGCCGACCTTCACGGTGATTGGGCGCACGGTCTTCATGTCGCGCCCGTCGATGCGAGGCTTGCCATCGAGAATGCGGTCGCGGACGATCTTGCTTTCGAGACGGAACAACTCATCGCCAATCTGATCGGACTTGAACTGTGCACCCTCGCCAGTGGCCAGCGCCGCAACGAGTTCTGATTTGATTTCCTTGAGGCGTGACGAACGCTGCTGCTTCACGGTCATCAGGTAGGCCTCGTTCAGGGCCGCGAGCGCCTTGCCGCTCACCGCCTGTTCGAGAGCCGAGTCTTTCACTTCGGCGGGAGCGGCCCAGCGCGCCTTGCCAGCCTCGGCGGTCAATTCGTTGATGGCCTTGATCGCCACCTGCATCTGCTGGTGACCGTAGACGACGGCGCCGAGCATCACGTCTTCCGAGAGGCCCGAGGCTTCCGATTCCACCATCAGCACGGCCTGTGCCGTGCCTGCAACCACGAGGTCGAGCTGCGACGCGGCGAGATCGGTGCGGTTCGGGTTTAGTTCATACTGGCCGTTGCGATAACCCACTCGGGCACCGCCAATGGGTCCCTTGAAGGGGACACCTGAAAGGCACAAGGCCGCCGAGGCGCCGATCAATGACGGCACGTCCGCGAGGATTTCCGGATCAAGCGACAGCACCGTGGCTACGACCTGGATGTCGTTGAGGAAACCATCGGGAAACAGCGGGCGGATCGGCCGATCGATCAGGCGCGATGTGAGCGTTTCGCGCTCGGAAGGACGGCCTTCGCGGCGGAAAAATCCGCCCGGGATCTTGCCCGCGGCGTAGGTTTTTTCCTGGTAGTTGACGGTGAGCGGGAAGAAGTCACGCCCTGGGCGTGGCTGCGCTTCAGCGCAGGCGGTCACCAGGACGACGGTGTCGCCCATCGTTACCAGCACGGCGCCGTTCGCCTGTCGCGCCAGTTCGCCGGTTTCAATCGTTACGTTATGGGGGCCGTAGGCAAAAGATTTTTTAAAAGCAGGCACGCTTCAATCCTCGAGATTCAAATTGGGGTAAAGGAAGTGAGCACGGCGCGCAGCGCGCACCGCAGCGGCCGCATCAGCGGCGCAGGCCAAGACGCTCGACAACCTGCTGGTAGCTCGCGGGCCGGGTGGCCTTGAGGTAATCCAGCAGTTTGCGCCGCTGGTTCACCATGCGCACGAGGCCGCGGCGCGAGGAATGATCGGATTTGTGTGTGGTGAAGTGCTCACTGAGGCCGTTGATGCGCTCCGAGAGCAGCGCGACCTGCACTTCCGGCGAACCGGTATCTTTCGAATCGCGGCGATATTGGGCGAGCACATCGCCCTTCTTCTGCGTGGACAAGGACATGGAGGCGAAAACCCTCTGATACTTTGGATATTGGACCGTATTTTGAAGCCGCGCATTGTAGCGGGAGCCTTCCCAAGCCTCAAGCGGAACAGTCAGTTACGGCTCCCGGGCGTTGCCGTCGTAAACAGGCGCGTGGGTCGGACCACTCCCCCGTCCAACCCCCTGCCCAGCCCCAGGAAACAGCCCCCTGGCCCGTACAGCCGCAACTCGCCCGGGTGGCCCTCAAGAGCCTGGATTTCCTGTCCGAAACCGATCGCGCGGGCCTGGCTGGCCGACAGCTCGAGGGCGGGCAGGTGCTGGACGGCGCGGTCCGCTGCGAGCAACGGTGGTGCAGCGTCGAGCGTCTCGAGCTGCTGCAGCGTCAGCATCGGCGATTCGCGGAATGGCTCGACGAAATCGCGGCGAAGGGCCGTGACGTGCGCGCAACTGCCGAGCGCCACGCCCACCTGCTCCACCAGCGTGCGCACATACGTGCCCTTCGAGCACGTCAGGCGGGCGCGGATCGAATCGGCCGTGAATTCGAGCAGCTCCAGCGTATGAATTTCGACCTCGCGGGGCTTGCGCTCGACTTCCTGCCCCTTGCGCGCGAGTTTGTACAGCGGCACTCCATTTTGCTTGAGCGCCGAATACATCGGCGGCACTTGCAGCTGCCGGCCCCGGTGGGCCGCAAAGATACTCTCGATGCGTCCTGGGTCGAGAACCGGCAGCGTTGTCCGCTCGACGACCTGGCCTTCCGCATCGCCGGTGTCGGTGCGCTCGCCCAGCTTCATTTGCACCGTGTAGCCCTTCGTACCCGCCAGTAGCGCACCAGCCAGTTTCGTCGCCTCGCCGATGCAGATCGGCAGCATGCCCGTTGCGAGGGGATCAAGGCTTCCGGTGTGGCCGGCCTTCGGCCTGCCAAGCAAGTGGCGCACGCGCTGGAGCGCCGCGTTCGAGGTCAAGCCCAGCGGTTTGTCGAGCAGCAGGATGCCGCACAGGGCCTGCGCGGGCTCGTGTCCCTTAAGGCTCATCGCCGCGCGGCGCCGGCTCGTGTTCCGCCGCGGCCTTGTCGGCAGCAACGGCGCTGTTGATGAGCCGCGTCAGCGATTGCGCCTGTTCGAGCGCGGTGTCGATCTGGAATTCCAGTCGCGGCGCATGGCGCAGGCTCAGTTGCCGTGCCACTTCACCGCGCAGGAATCCGGCAGCGCTTTTGAGCCCGGCGAGCTGCTCATCGGCATTGCCGGAGTGGCCAAACGGCAGGAAGAAAACGCGTGCCGCGCTCAGGTCATCGAGCAGCGACACCGCGGTGATGGTCAGGTTCCCGACGCGGGGATCCTTCACCGCGCGCGGCACGAGGCCCGCAAGCGCGCGCTGCATCTGCGCCTCGATGCGCTGGTGCCGGGAATTGTGCTGCGGCATCTACTGGATTGTGCGGACGATTTCAGTGCGCGAGTAGCACTCGATCTGGTCGTTGGCCCGCACGTCCTGGTAGTTCTTCACGCCGATGCCGCACTCGGTGCCGGCACGTACCTCGCCGACGTCGTCCTTGAAGCGCCGCAGCGACTCGAGCGCCCCCTCGAAGATGACTACGTTATCGCGCAGCACGCGGATCGGGTTGTTGCGCTTCACCACACCCTCGGTAACGAGGCACCCGGCGACCACACCGAACTTGCTCGAGCGGAACACCTCGCGCACCTGCGCGAT
>JBOHZW010000020.1:0-7631 GCA_050738715.1 Steroidobacteraceae bacterium
GCCATCAGCCACCCATGGCGGCGGGCGAGTTCGAGTCCCGCGGCGCGATCAAGGTCGAACTGATGCCCGACGAGGCGGAGCGAGGGCAGTTGCGTGAAGCCGGTGCGAAACCGCTGCACGCGCCCGCCTTCCTGGTCGGCCGCCACCAGCAGGCGCGGATTGCGCACCGCATGGATCTGCGCGACCAGGCGCTGCAATTGTTCCGGGTCGGCATAGTTGCGCGCGAACAGGATGACGCTGCCCACCAGCGGATGCGCGAGCACTTCGCGGTCGAGCGCATCGAGCTCAAGCCCGGCGACATCGACCATCAGCGGTCCCAGCGTCATAACCCGCCCTGCGCGTATATCGTGGCGATCATTGTCACTCAGACGGGGCCAGCACCGCGAGCGATTCGACGTGCGCGGTCTGCGGGAACATGTCGGCGATGCCGGCGCTGAGCAGTTCGAAGCCGAGTTCATGCACGAGTATGCCGAGATCGCGCGCCAGGCTCCCCGGATGGCATGACACGTAGACGACGCGGCGCGCGCCGGCGCGTTTGAGGAGGGGCAGCACTTCGCGTGCACCGACGCGCGGCGGATCGAGCAGCACGTGGCTGTAGCCAGCCTGAGCCCACGGCGCGGCGGCAAAGTCGGCGCCGGCGAGGTTGGCGCTGTGGAACGAGGCGTTGCCGATATTGTTGCGCTCGGCATTGGCGCGCGAACGCGCCACGAGCGCGGTCTCGCCTTCGACTCCCGTCACGCTCGCGGCGCGGCGGGCCATGGCCAGCGTAAAATTGCCCAGGCCACAGTACAGGTCGAGCACATTCGATTGCGCATCGAGCTCGAGTAGTTCCACGACGCGCCCCACCAGCGAACGATTGAGCGAGGCGTTCACCTGGATGAAATCGCCGGGCTCGAACTGCAAGCGCACATCGAATTCCGGCAACGCGTATTCGAGCGTTACCGGCGTCGCATGCAACGGACGCACCGAGTCCGGACCGCCCGTCTGCAGGAAAAACCGCAGGCCGTGGGCCCGCTCGAACTCCACCAATAGCGCTTCGTCTTCTGCAGTGGGCGGATCGAGCACCCGCAACACCAGCACCACGACATTGTCCGCGACGGCCACTTCGATCTGCGGAACGCGCTCGCGGATCGCCAGGCGCGTCAGCAATTCACCGAGTGGGGCGAGCAGCTCGCCGACCGGCGGAGCAAGTACTTCGCAGCGAGCGAGCTCGGCGATGTGGCTGGAAAAATGTTCGCGGAACCCGACCATCGAGCGTCCGCGCGCGTGCACGAAACGCGCGCCCAGCCGCGCACGTCGCCGGTACTGCCACAGCGGACCGGTCAGGGGCGCCAGCCACTCGCGCGGCGAGACGCGGCCGACGCGTTCCAGGTTCTCCCGCAGTTGCGCTTCCTTGATTGCCAGTTGCGCGTGGCTATCGAGGTGCTGCAGCGCGCAGCCTCCGCACACGCCAAAATGCGCGCAGCGCGGTGCTACGCGCTTATCGGAGGGCTCGGTCACCTCGAGCAACTCAGCCTCATCGTGCTGGCGGTGCCGGCGACGACGGATGTATGTGACAGTCTCGCCGGGCAGCGCGCCGCTGACGAATGCGGTCTTGCCGCCGCGCACGACGCCCTCGCCTGCGTGGTTGAGCGAGTCGACGCGTCCGGTCTCGGCGACCGCCGGCCCGCGACGGCTCAAGCCAACTGCTCCCAGGCCTCCAGAAACTGCTGATGATGCGTTTCCGTGGAAGCGCGCAATAAGGCGCGCAGTCGTTCGAGTTCCTCCTGGTGCGCGGCCGCGTCGAGGCGGCCGCGGAACATCTCGAAGCGCAGCAGCACCAGGTAGGTGTTGAGCACATCGGTCTCGCAGTAGTTGCGTACGGCGGCCAGCTGGCCCGCCAGCACTGCATCCCACACCTGGTCGCCCGAAAATCCGAGCTTCCCGGGAAAGCCCAGCAGCGCGGCCATGTCGGCCAGCGAAGCACGTCCGCGCCCCTGGAATCCGGACAGCACATCCATCAGGTCGAGGTGGCGCCAGTGAAAGCGACTGAGATAATTGTTGTAGCGAAAGCTGGTGTCTTCGTCGCCGGTTTCCCAATAGCGCGGCGCCTGGACGCCGGCCTTGAGGGCGCGGTAGTTCAAGACCGGCAGGTCAAAGCCGCTGCCGTTCCACGACACGAGGTCTGGCGAGAATTTCTCGATGCCATCGAAAAAACGCGCGATCAGCTCCGCTTCGGTCGAATCGAGGTCGCCGAGGCTCCACACTTTGAGCTGGTCGTGGCTGCGCAAGATGCACGATATCGCCACGACCTTGTGCTGTTCGAGCGGCAGGAACTCAGTCCCGCCCTGCTGGCGGCGCGCGCTGTACATCGCCTTGGCGACCTGCTCGTCGGACAGGTCTTCGATACCCAGCACGCGTCGGCCGAGTTCCACGTCAGGCACGGTTTCGATGTCGAACACCAGCCGGGTCATCGGGATTTCCGCTTGGGCCTGGCGCGCACAGCCGTTGCGCGCCGACGACGAGTTGCGCGCATCACAACCGCCACCGCCACGATGAGCCCAGCCTCATCGGTCAGCGTGACGTGGCCCTCGCCGGCGCCTAGCTTGCGGCGCACGCGATCGCCGCGCGCGGAATAAATGATCTCGGGTTTCCCCCATTTGTTCTGCACGATGCCGATGTCGCGGATCCACACGCCGTGCGCGAAGCCGGTGCCGAGCGCTTTGACGACGGCCTCCTTGGCGGCGAAACGCATGGCGAGGAAACGTTCGGGGCGCGAAGTGTGCGCGAGCTGGGCGCGCTCGGCCGGCAGCAATAGCCGATCGACAAAATGTTGCCCAAAGCGCTGGTAGGTGCGCGCGATACGCTCCTGCTGCAACACGTCGACGCCGATGCCGAAGATCATTGCCGATTCATCTGCGCGCGCGCTGCATCTGCGCGCGCATCTCGCGCACCGCGGCGCCGAGCCCGTCGAACACCGCCTGCGCGATGATCGCGTGGCCGATGTTGAGCTCATTGATTTCGGCGATCGCCGCGACTGGCCCGACGTTGCGGTAGTTCAGCCCGTGCCCGGCATGCACCTCGAGCCGCCGCGCCAGAGCGTGCCGCGCTGCCAGACGGAGCCGTTCGAGTTGCGGCACCTGGGCCGCTCCCTCGGACGCGGCAAATTCTCCGGTGTGCAGCTCCACGACGCGGGCGCCACTATCGGCGGCCGCGTCGATCTGCTCGATGACCGGATCGACAAACAGCGCCACGCGCACGCCAGCCGCGACCAGGCGCTCACAGGCACTGCGGATCGCCCTTAACCCCGCGCGCACGTCGAGGCCGCCTTCGGTGGTCAGCTCGGCGCGCCGCTCCGGCACCAGGCAGCAATCGGCCGGCTGGATTTCGCAGGCAAAATCGAGCATCGGCGCGGTGGCCGCAAGCTCCAGGTTCATCCGCGTGGCCAGCAATCCGCGCAACGCGCGCACGTCGCGTTCCTGGATGTGGCGCCGGTCTTCGCGCAGGTGCAGCGTGATGTTATCGGCGCCGGCCTGCTCAGCGATCAGCGCGGCGTGCACGGGATCGGGATAGCGCGTGCCGCGCTGCTGGCGCAACGTCGCCACGTGATCGATGTTCACGCCCAGTTCAAGTTGTGGACTCATCAGCAAGTTCGCTCCATTCGGGCCACGGCGCGCGCCACGGCCCGCACGCGCAGCTCACGGCCATCCAGGCAATGATCGAGTGCCGCGCGCAGCACCTGCCGCGCCTGGCGCTGGCCTTCGGCGTCTGCCAGCGGCGCTTCTGCGGCAATCGCGAGCAGCACGCGGCCTTCAACCGCTCCCGTCGCTTCTGCACGTTCCGCCCGGCACAGGCCGGCGCCGGGCTGGAAATGATAATGCCCCCGGGCCTCGACCGCGCGGCCCGCCGCGTCGCTGCGCAAGTCAGTGCCGTAGCCAAGCAGGTCCAGCATGCGTTTCTCGAAAAGTCGCAGCGCCGTTTCCAGGGGCTCACCGGCGCGCAGCTGCCCGAGCGTCGCGACATATTGCGCATACAGCTCAGGCTGCGGATCGTGCGGCACGGTCAGCCGCAGCAGCAACTCGTTCAGGTAGAAGCCGCTGAGGATGCGAGCGCCGGGCATCGATGCGGGCGGCGCGCCATCGTCTTCGGCGCCGCTCAGTGTCGGGGACTCGCCGCGACCGCTCCACGACAGCAGCAGCGGACGGAACGGCTGCAGCGCAGCGAATCGGCTGCGCGGTCCGCGCACGCCGCGCGCGAATACACTCAAGCGCCCATGATCGCGAGCGAACAGCTCGACGATCAGGCTGGTGTCGCGGTACGGACGCTGGTGCAGCACGAACCCGCTCGCCAGAGTCGTGCGCGTGCGCACGGCCGTCACTCGACGTCCAGCTGCGTGTGAAAGGGGCGCGCAATCACTCGAGCTCCAATTGCCGCAATGCGCGCGCGTCGTCGGCCCAGTTCTCGCGCACCTTGACCCACAAGGTCAGATGGTAGCGCTTGCCGAACATGTGGTTCAGTTCCAGGCGCGCCGCCCGGCCGATGCGCTTGAGCCGTTCGCCGCCCGCGCCGATGACGATCGGTTTCTGTCCCTCGCGATCGACCCAGATGACCGCCTGCACTTCGACGCGGCCGTCATCCGTCGTCGCTTCGTTTTCGATTTCGACGGCAATGCCGTAAGGCAGTTCCTCGACGAGTTCCAGCGTCAGCTTCTCGCGGATCAATTCGGCGATGCGGAAACGCTCGCTGCGGTCGGTGACCTGACCGGCCGGGAACAGCCGCTCGCCCTCCGGCAACGCCGCGAGGATCGCCGTGCGCAAGGCCTCGAGGTTTTCCGCGCGCAGCGCCGACAGCGGCACGACCGCCACGAAAGGCGCGCGCTGCGCGAGCGTAGCGATGTAGGGCAACAATCGCTCGCGTGGCCGTACGCGATCGACTTTGTTGACGACGACGATTGCCGGCCGCTCCGATTGCACGACGCGCTCGAGCGCCATCGCATCCTCGTCGGTCCACTTCAACGCCTCGACGATGAACACCGCAAGATCGGCATCGCCGAGCGCGGCACCGGCGGCGCGGTTCATGGCACGGTTCAGCGCGCGCTTCGGACCGACATGCATGCCCGGCGTATCGACGAAAGCGATCTGCCCGTCCTGCGATTCGCTGATGCCTAGCACGCGGTGCCGGGTCGTCTGCGGCCGCGAGGTGACGATGCTGAGCTTCCGCCCGAGCAAGGCATTCAGCAGTGTCGACTTGCCGACATTGGGCCGGCCGACCAGCGCGACAAAACCGCTGCGAAACCCGCTCATGGCGAGCTCGCCTGCCCCAGCTGCAGCAGCAACTGCTGCGCCGCCACTTGCTCCGCGCGGCGGCGGCTCGGGCCGTCGCCGTGGGCGCTGGCCTTGACCGCCTCGACTTCGCAGCTGACGCGGAAATTCTGCGCGTGCGATTCGCCCTCGACCTTCACGACCCGATAACGCGGCAGCGGCAACCCGCGGCCCTGCAGCCATTCCTGCAAGCGCGTCTTCGCATCCTTGTGGCCTTCGGGCGCACCGTCGGCGTTCGCATCGAGCTCCTCGAGTGCCGGTGCGAGTATCCGCAGCAGCGTCGCGCGCGTGGCCTCGATGCCAGCTTCCAGATAGAGCGCCCCACACACAGCCTCGAAGGCATCGGCGAGGATCGACTCGCGCCGGAATCCGCCGGTCTTCAATTCGCCAGCGCCGAGGGCCAGCGCAGGACCCAGTTCGAGCGCGGCGGCCACGCGCGCCAGCGAGGCGCCGCTGACCACGGCCGAGCGCAGCCGGCTCAGCGCACCTTCGTCGGCATCGGGATATTGCGAGTAGAGATATTGCGCGACGATCAGGTTGAGGATCGCATCCCCAAGGAATTCGAGCCGTTCATTGTTGGCGCGCGCGGCACTGCGGTGTGTGAGCGCTTGTTCGAACAGGCTCGCATCGTGCGGCTCGTATTGCAGGTGACGGCGCACCCAGGCGGCGGCCGGCACGCTGCCGGGCGTGTCACCCGCGGACATCCGTCATTGCAGTTCCACCTGCTTGTGGAACTGCACCAGCATCTGGACATTGCCGAACAGCGGCGCTATGTCTTCGTAGTCCGCGATCGCGACCCAGTGATCGGCATCGCGATGGATATCGATGTCCTTGCCAGTGGGATGATCAACGTAGCCGACATCGAAGCGACGGTCGAGCCCGTTCCTGACATTCTGCGCATTGATCGGGCTTCCGCTGGTCTTCGCTTCGGTGGCCTCCTGGTTCATGGCCTGCACGACGCGGTAGTAGTTGATGAATATCGGCGCCAGGCGAATGCCGGCGTAGCCGATGATGGCAATTGGTATCAACAGCACTACCCAGCCGATAAAAGTTACGCCGCGCTGAGACTTACGCATGGGTCGATCTCCCTTGGGTTCCCATTACTCTATACGCTTGCCAAAACGATGCCAGTCGGGCCACCCCGAACGGCCCAGGGGCAGATTCAGCCAGATTCTGGACGCCCTGCCAACCAGATTGTCTTCCGGCACGAATTTCCACACCCGGCTGTCCGAGCTGTTGTCGCGATTGTCGCCGATCATCATGTAGTGGCCCGGCGGCACGACCCAATCGTGTTTTGTGTCGTTGGCGTCCGGTTCGCCTTCACCGGCATCCTCCACGCACAAGTAGCTGTGATCCATGCTGCGCTGGCAACCCGGAAACTTGTCTGCGTACAGCCCGCCGCTGGTGCGGCAGGACAACACCTGGTGGTTGTGCTGGCCGAGCAGCTCCTGCTCCAGTCGCATGTTCTGGTAACACCCATACGGGTCGGCATAGCGGCCGCTCTCCGTCATCGGTACCGGCACGCCATTTACGGTGAGCTGATCGTTGCGCACGCTTACCGTGTCGCCCGGCAGGCCGACGACGCGCTTGATGAAATTGACCTCGGGATGCGGCGGGTAGCGAAACACCACGACTTCGCCGCGCTGCGGCTCGCCGATGTCGAGGAACTTGCGGTTCAGCACCGGCACGCGCAGCCCGTAGGCAAATTTGTTGACGACCAGGAAATCGCCTTGCTCGAGCGTCGGCATCATCGAATCGGACGGGATCCGGAAGGGCTCGAAGATGAACCCGCGCAACACCAGCACCAGCGCTGCGACGGGCAGGAAGCTGCGCGCATAGTCGACCGTCACTGGCAGCGGCATGACGACGCCCTCGGCGTTGGCGCGCTGCGCTGTGCGCTTGCGGGCCGGGGCCAGCACCAGGCGGTCGACGACCCAGATCAGGCCCGACGCCAACAGCACCAGTACCAGTACCAGGCTGAAATCGAGCTGCTCGGAAATCACGATGCGCAGGATCGAACCGAGAACGACCACCGGCATTGCCAGGTAAGCGGCGCGGGCCCAGGCCGGATCCTCGGCTTGTCCCGGGAGCGCTGCCAATCGGCGGCGCGGACGCAGGATCCAGTCATCGAGTATGGCCAGCAGTGTCACCGGTATTGCCAGCCACGCCAGCACGGTCGAGATCTGAAGCAACATGCGTAGATCCTAGGGTAAAAGGGTTACTTGCGTCCGACCTGCAGCACGGCCAGGAAAGCTTCCTGCGGAATCTCCACCGAGCCCACCTGCTTCATGCGTTTCTTGCCGGCCTTCTGTTTCTCGAGCAGTTTACGCT
>JBOHZW010000021.1:0-2912 GCA_050738715.1 Steroidobacteraceae bacterium
GCGTAGTTGTCGTCGTTGGCAACTAAGTTTTGCAGCAGTTATTAACGAGGGCCACTGCGCCTCGGCACGCCCCTGAAGGTTTGGTACCCACGTCGATACCGGTCGCCCCCTTCAGAAAACGCCGCCATTGTACCATCGATGCAGCGTTCGCGTCCGGCGAGACGCCAATGCGCTAACCGCGTCGCAGCAGACGTGCCTTGTTGCGCTCCCAGTCGCGATCCTTCTCGGTGGCGCGCTTGTCGTGCTGTTTCTTGCCCTTGGCGAGCCCGAGCTGGAGTTTCGCGCGGCCGTGCTTCCAGTACAGCTCCAGCGGCACGAGCGTGTAGCCGCGCCGCTCGACGGAACCGACCAGGTGATCGAGCTCCTTGCGGTTGAGCAGGAGCTTGCGCGTGCGCACGGGGTCGGCGACCTTGTGTGTCGAGGCTGTCTTGAGCGGGGAAATGTGCGCGCCCGTCAGGAAGGCTTCGTTGTTGCGCACGTAGGCATGCGACTCGGCGAGCTGCGCGCGACCGGCGCGCATCGCCTTGACTTCCCAGCCCTCGAGCACGAGTCCCGCCTCGAGGCGTTCCTCGATGAAATAGTCGAAGCGCGCGCGCCGGTTCTCGGCGATCAGGCGCTCGGCATTCTCGGACTTGACCATCGGGCCATTGTAGACTGCCGGGCCTATGAAAACCCTGAAGCGCTCGGCGCTGGTGGCGCGGCTGCCCGAGCAGGTGTTCGCGCTCGTCAACGACATCGACAGCTATCCCAGGTTCATACCGGGCTGCTCGAGCGCCGAGGTACTGACGCGCAGCGAACGCGAGATCGTCGCGCGCATGAAAGTGCATCGCGGCCCTTTGAGCACACAGCTGACGACGCGCAATCAACTGTTTCCCTGCACCGAGATCCGCATGGACCTGGTCGAGGGACCCTTACGCCACCTGCAGGGCCTGTGGACATTCATGCCGGTGGCCGCGAACGGTTGCCGCATCGAACTGACGCTGGAGTTCGAATTCTCCAATCCACTCAAGGCCGCGCTGCTCGAACCGCTGCTCGAGAGCACCGCCACTTCGATGGTGCAGGCCTTCGTCAAGCGCGCGCAGCAAATGCCTGCCGATCCAGTGCGTGCCTGAGCACGCGCACAAGCATTGCCTGCTCGCGATCGACGCGGCCGCGGGTCCGTTGTTGATCGAGTTGGTGCTGCCATTGGCAGCGACGATTGCGGATGCCTTGCGGCAGGCGCGCGATGCGCTGCATGCGGCCGACGGAATCGACTGGGACGGTGGCGCGACCGGCGTCTGGGGCCAGCGCCGCGAGCGCAGCGCAGTGCCGCGCGACGGAGACCGCATCGAGCTCTATCGCGCACTGAGCGCGGATCCGCGAGCGCAGCGCCGTGCTCGCGCACGCACTCACGCTACGCGAGGTTAGCGCATCAGGCGGGCTTAGCCCGACAATCGGTCGTGTGCCGTCTTATGGCCCCGGCGCGTTGATCGGCTTCGTGCTGACGTGCTCGGCCGGGTTGCCCTTCACGTCGCTGTCGACATGATCGACGAGGTCATTGTGGAAATACACGACCACGTGGTTGCGCCGCGGGTGCTGCAGGTGGCGCAACTTCAGGTAATAGTCGTAGTCCCAACGGTCGTTTTCGAAGCCGCCCGGCACCATCGGCGTGCCCAGCAGGTAGCGCACCTGCGCACGTGTCATGCCGGCCTTCACCTGCGCAACCGTCGTCGCATCGAGGTGATTCCCCTGCTGGATGGGCATGTGATACACGCAGCCGGCCGCTGCGAATGCCCCTAACGCCAGCAGTAGGGTGCGAGCGGTGCGCGATATGGTAATTTGCATGCCCACAATCATACCGTCCGGATGGACTCATGGAAGGGAAAGATCTGCGCAAAGCGGGACTCAAAGTCACGCTGCCGCGCCTGAAAATTCTCGAGATCCTCGAGCGCAGCGACACGCGGCATTTGTCCGCCGAGGAAATCTACAAGAGCCTGATTGGTTCGTCCGAAGACATCGGCCTGGCGACCGTGTATCGGGTGCTGACGCAGTTTGAGGCCGCCGGATTGGTGGCGCGTCACCATTTCGAAGATGGCATGGCGGTGTTCGAACTCGTGCAGGGCGCGCATCACGATCATATCGTGTGTATGGACTGCGGCCACGTCGAAGAGTTCGTTGACAGCGACATCGAAGCGCGCCAGGAGGCGATCGCCAAGCAGCACGGTTTCCGCATCAGCGAGCATTCGCTGATCCTGTACGGACGTTGCGAGCGCGTCGATTGCCCGCACCGCAAGGCGAAGGGCCCGAAAGGCGGCGCCCAGGGCCGGGCGAGCGGCGGTTAGTTCTTGCGGCTGCGGCGCACGGCGGCGGGCGCCGCCGGTGGCGCCGCGTCGGTCGCTCGTTGCAGCATCTCGACCGCGTGCGAGCGTGTCTTCGGTGTGATCTCGAGCCCGCCGAGCATGCGGGCAATTTCCTCGACACGTGTATCGCCGGCCAGCGGCGTCACGGCGGTGCGCGTGACGCGTCCATCGGTGAGCTTGACGACGCGCAGGTGCTGATGACCCTGGCAGGCGACCTGTGCGAGGTGCGTGACGCACAGCGCCTGCGCCGCGCCACCGAGGCCGCGCAATTCCCGTCCAACGATTTCGGCCACGGCACCGCCGATGCCCGCGTCGACTTCGTCGAACACCATGCAGGGTGCGGCATTGCGCGCACAGCAGACCTGCACCGCGAGCGAGAGCCGCGCGAGCTCGCCGCCGGAAGCAATCTTGGACACAGCTCGCGGCGGCTGGCCCGGATTCGTGCTGACGCGGAATTCGACGCGATCGGCCCCGTGTGCAGCCGGCTCCGCCTCGTCGAGCGGCGTCACGTCGGCGATGAAACTGCCACCCGACATGCCCAGTTCCTGCATGCGCCGCGTGACCGCGCTGCCG
>JBOHZW010000022.1:0-11426 GCA_050738715.1 Steroidobacteraceae bacterium
GCATGCACGAGCGCCGGACATTGCGGCGCTACGCGAGTTGTACACCCGGCTGGAAATGCGCTCGTTCCTGCGCGCGCTCGAAGCCGGCGACGGTGGCGCGGGAACCGCGGGCGGAACGCCCGGCAACGCCAGTGCAACCGCCACCGGCGATGCTACGGCTGGCGATGCTGCGGCCGCGCCCGCACTCACACTCGCGCTCGGCGCCGATCCGATCGAACGGCACTACACGCTGATCGATGACTGGACCCAGTTGCTGGCCTGGCGCGAGCGGCTGGCGCGCGCGCCGCTGTTCTCGTTCGACACCGAGACGACCGGCCTCGACTACATGCGCGCCGAAATCGTCGGCGTGTCGTTCTGTGTCGAGCCCGGGCGAGGTGCCTACGTGCCGCTTGCGCACCGATACCCAGGCGCACCCGATCAGCTCGACCGCACGCGCGTGCTCGAGGCGCTCCGTCCGCTGCTCGAGAATCCCGAGCACGCCAAAGTCGGCGCACACATGAAGTTCGACATGCACGTGCTCGAGAATTACGGCATCCACTTGCGCGGCCAGCGCTTTGACACGATGCTCGAATCGTACGTGCTCAACAGCACCGCGACGCGCCATGACATGGACTCGATGTCCGAGCGGTACCTGGGGATCCGCACGATCCATTTCGAGGATGTCGCCGGCAAGGGCGCGAAGCAGATCAGCTTCGACCAGGTCAGCGTCGATGTCGCGGCCAACTATTCGGCGGAAGATGCCGACATCACGCTGCGGCTGCACCAAAAACTGTGGCCGCAACTCGAGGCCGTGCCGGCGCTTGCAAGGCTGTACGCCGAAATCGAACAACCGCTGGTGCCGGTGCTGCAACGTATGGAGCATGGCGGCGTGCTGATCGATCGCGCGATGCTGAAGCAGCAGAGCGTCGAGCTTGCCGCGCGCATGCAGGAACTCGTGGCCGCGACGCATCGCGAGGCGGGTCAGGAATTCAACGTCGAATCGCCGAAGCAGCTGCAGCAGATATTGTTTGAAAAATTGCAGCTGCGCGTCGTGCGCAAGACGCCGACCGGACAACCTTCCACCGCCGACGATGTGCTCGAAGAGCTTGCCGAAGAGCACGCGCTGCCGCGGTTGATTCGCGACTATCGAGAGCTGGCGAAACTTCGCTCGACGTACACGGAAAAATTGCCCGAACAGATCGACATGCAGACCGGGCGTGTGCACACCTCGTATCACCAGGCAGTGGCGGCGACCGGGCGGCTTTCGTCCACCGATCCGAACCTGCAGAATATTCCGATCCGCACGCCCGAAGGGCGGCGCATACGCCAGGCGTTCATCGCCCCGGCGGACCACTTGTTGGTCGCGGCCGATTATTCGCAGATCGAACTGCGCATCATGGCGCACCTGTCGGGCGATGAAGGATTGCTGCGCGCCTTCGCCGCCGACCAGGACATCCACCGCGCCACGGCGGCAGAAGTGTTCGGCGTCGCACCGGAGGCGGTCAGCGCGGACCAGCGCCGTTCCGCCAAGGCGATCAACTTTGGCCTGATCTACGGCATGTCGGCGTTCGGACTCGCCAAGCAGCTCGGCATCGAGCGCGGCGCCGCTGCAAAATACGTGGAACTGTATTTCGCGCGCTATCCGGGCGTGCGCCGCTACATGGATGACACGCGTTCGCGCGCCAGGCGCGACGGCTACGTCGAGACCGTGTACGGCCGTCGCCTGTATTTGCCGGAGATCAACTCGCGCAATCGCCCGCTGCAGCAATACGCCGAGCGCAGCGCGATCAATGCGCCGATGCAGGGCACCGCCGCGGACATCATCAAGCGCGCGATGCTCGAGGTCGATGCCTGGTGCCAGCCGCCCGATGTGCCGGCGCGGCTCCTGATGCAGGTGCATGACGAACTCGTGCTCGAAGTGCGCGCCGATTTTCTCGACGCCGCCACCGCGCGCGTGCGCGAACTGATGGTCGGCGCCGCCGAGTTGCGCGTGCCGCTGAAGGTCGATGTCGGCCACGGCAGCAACTGGGACCTGGCACATTGACCGATGCCACGCTGACGATTGCAGTCAGCGCATTGACTAAATAAGCGTCGCCGCCCACCGACAGTCGATGGCGCGTGGCGGCTGCACGTAGAATATCCACATGAATACCCGTGCATTTGCCCTCGCCGCCGCGCTGGCCCTTGGCTGCGCCACGACTCCTGCATTCGCCGTCGACAGGGGCCTCTACGTCGGCGCCGCGCTCGGCCAGACCGAGAGCGGCGTGCGCGACAGCAATTTCAATTTCAAGGACCGCGACCAGGGCTATAAGCTCATCGCCGGCATCCGCATGCTCGGCGTGCTGGGCGTGGAACTGAACTACGTGGATTTCGGCACCTCCAACGTCGGCGGCGCGCGCGCAAAAACCAAGGCCGCGGACGGGTTTGCGATGGTGTTCCTGCCGATACCACTCGTCGATGTCTACGGCAAGCTCGGCTACGTTTCCTGGAAGACCGACGCCTCCGCACCGACGCTGGCCTCGTTCCGCACCACCGGAAGCGACCTGGCCTACGGCGCCGGCGTGCAGCTCCACTTTGGCAGCTGGTCGGGCCGGCTCGAATACGAGGCCTTTGATGCCAAGGAAGCGGCCCGGCCCACCATGCTCTCGCTCGGCGCAACCTATACTTTTTTGTAAATCGGGCCAGTTCAGGCGGGAACTATCACTGGGAGCACCACTCTGATCTCGGGTGAGCGCGAACCAGGCGCTCCCCCGCTTCCCTCCCTAAGCGGGCTTCTGTGCCCCGGTGGCTTATCCCCCCAGATCTCTAGCCACCGGGGCCTTTTATTTTTGCAGCCAACGATGCAACTGGCGGCGCGCGTCTTCGAGGCCGGTGCCATCCACCGCCGAGAACGCCTGCAACGTGGCGCGTCCGGCGAGTGCTGCCTTGGCAGTGGCCAGCGCTTGCGTCAGCGCACTGCGCTTGAGCTTGTCGGACTTGCTGAGCAGCACGTGCACCGGGCAATTCACCGCTTGCGCCCACGCGATCAACGCCTCATCGCCTTCGAGCATTCCTCGGCGGCTGTCGACGATCAGGAACAATCCGCGCAGCGAAGCGCGCTGTGCGAGCGCCGAGATCATCGGGCCCCAGCTGGCTCGCTCCGCCGCGCTGGCTTCCGCATAGCCATAGCCAGGCAGGTCGACGATGCGGCATCCGGGTTCCAGTTCGAAAAAATTCAGCAGCCGCGTGCGCCCAGGTGTCTTCGCGGTGCGCGCCAGCGAGCGGCGTCCGGTCAGCGCGTTGATGGCGCTCGACTTGCCCGCGTTCGAACGGCCCGCGAAAGCCGCTTCGGCGCCGTCATCCGCGGGGAAATGGCTCGGATGCGCGGCGCTCAGCAACAATGCCGCGTTTGGACAGGTGCTCACGGGCGATGAATGTAGTGCGCGAAAGGGCTGGTGTACAATTCCCGCGGCTCATTGACACGGGAAAAATCATGACCGCGACATTCCGCTTTGCCTGCTGCGCGCTGCTGCTGCTCGCCGCGCCGGTTTCCTGGTCAAAGGGTTCCGCTGAGGCGGGCGCCACGGTCGCCGGCACCTGCATGGCCTGCCACGGCCCCAATGGCAACAGCACGAACGCCGAATGGCCGCGGCTCGCCGGGCAGAACGCCGTTTACATCGAGCGCCAGCTGCACATGTTCCACGACGGCCATCGCACCGGCAAACCCGGCGACACTTCCGCCGCGATGATGCCGCCGATGGCGCAAACCCTGAGCGATGCGGACATCGAAAACGTCGCCGCGTATTACGCCGAGCAGACGCCCACCGGCCTCGAGGCCGATCCCTCGTACTGGAAGGCCGGCGAGAAGCTTTACCGGAGCGGCGATGCCGCGCGCGCGATTCCGGCCTGCGCGGCCTGCCATGGGCCGACCGGACGCGGCAATCCTGCCGCCGGCTACCCGGCCTTGCGCGCGCAACAGTCGGTGTACGTCGTCAAGCAGCTGAACACCTACAGCGCCGACGCGCGCTACACGAAGAACGAGAAAGGCGTCAGCATCGGCGGCGACAGCGACAACATCATGCACACGATCGCTTCGCGCCTGACCGATGAAGATATGCGCAATCTGGCTTCCTACGTACAGGGGATGCGCTGATGAACATCCGCCACGCACTCGTTGCCATTGCGCTGCTGGCCTTGGCCGCCTGCTCGCAACAACCTGCGTCCACGCCCGCATCGCCCCCGGCCGATTCAAACGCAGCGACGCCGGCGGCGCAGTCCGCGCCCCCAGCGGCAGCCGCTCCCGCAACGCCAGAACCAGCCGCCGCAGTAAAAACGCCACCGACGCCGCCGGCCGAGGAATCGAAGCTCGAAAAGGTCGCGCCGCTTGCGCCCGCCGGGCAGTTGCCGGCGGGCAAGTGGGTCGCGGGCACGAACTACAAGCCGCTGATGCCGGCACAACCGACCGATGTGCCACCAGGCAAGGTCGAGGTGCTCGAGGTATTCTGGTATGCCTGCCCGCACTGCTACGCGCTCGAGCCATTCCTGACTGCGTGGCTGAAGCACAAACCTCCGTACATCGAATTCCGCCGCGTACCGGTCACCTGGCAGCCGGTGCACCAGGCGCACGCGCGGCTGTTCTACGCGCTCGAGGCACTCGGCAAGGAATCCGCGCTGCACGCCGATATTTTCAACGAGATGCACGAGCGCAAGAACTACATGTTCGCGCAGGGCAACGATGCGGAAACGCTCTCGGCGCAGACCGCCTTCGTCAAGGCGCATGGCATCAGCGCGGCGGATTTCACCAGCGCCTACAACTCGTTCACCGTGCAGACCGACCTGTCGAAGGCCGATGACCTGGTGCATCGTTATCACGTCGACGGCGTGCCGTTGATCATCATCAATGGCAAGTACGTGAGCGATGTGAACATGGCCGGGAGTCCGGCCGACCTGATCAGCATCATCGACGACCTTGCCGCCAGCGAAAAGGGTCGCTAGGCCAAGGGCCTGATTGCCCTGGCCAGCGCAGCGCCGATGCTCCACCGTTACGCGCTGCAAGGTCCCGGATTGGTCAGCGTCAGCGACGCAGCACTCGCTGACACGTTGTGGATTGACCTGCTCGAGCCGACACCTGAAGAGGAACATGCCGTTGAGGTCCAGTGCGGTATCGACGTGCCGACGCGCGAGGAAATGCGCGAGATCGAATCGTCGAACCGACTGTATGAAGAGGATGGCGGCGTCTACCTCACCTCGACCATCGTCACGAAGCTCGACACTGACCTGCCGCTGAATTCCCAGGTCACGTTCATCCTCAAGGATGGCCGGCTGATCACGAACCGCTACGCCGATCCGCTGCCATTCCGGCGCTTCATCAGCTACGCCGAGCGGCACGCGCCCACCTGCAGCACGGGGCCGGCGATTCTCGCCGGACTCGTCGAGGCGATCATCAACCGCGTCGCCGACGTCATCGAGCGCGTCAGCGCCGACCTCGACGCGATATCGGCCGAAGTGTTCACGCGCCAGCTCCGCCGCCGCCGCGGCGGCCCGCGCGACTTTCGCGCGGTGCTCGAACGCGTCGGCCAGAGCGGCGAGCTGATCGCGAAGACACGCGAGAGCCTGGTCAGCCTCGGGCGCGCGCTGGCCTTCGTGCAGCAGGCGACGGCGGTGAACCTCAGCAACGAAGTGCGCGCACGCTTTCGCACGCACTCTCGCGACGTAATTGCGATGAGCGACCACGCCTCGTTCCTCGGCACCAACGTCTCGTTCATCCTCGACGCGACGCTCGGCATGATCAACATCGACCAGAACAATATCCTGAAGATCTTCTCGGTCGTCACAGTGTTCCTGCTGCCGCCCTCGGTGATCGGCGCGATCTACGGCATGAACTTCGACCACATCCCATGGGCCCATGAATCATGGGGATTCCTCGGGGCACTCGGCCTGATGATCCTGTCGGCGCTCGTCCCGTACCTGATTTTCAAGCGCCGCGGCTGGTTGTAAGGCGCCGCGTTCCTTCAGGCATAGCTATCGGGCACCAGACGTCGCCAGCTGCCGGCGAGAAGCAACGTCAACGCGAGGAACAGCAGGATACTGGCCGCCAATCCCCATCTCTGGGCAACGATGGCGGGGCGAAGCACCGTGCCCAGGTCCCGGTCGTAGCCGCCAATTTCGGCGAGCGTGCTTTCCGCGATGTGGACCGAGTCCTTGTATGGGCTCATTGCCTCGTTTGCCTGCTGCGTCGTGCGGATTTGGCCGGCCAGGATCAAATCGTAGATGCGCGTGAATGCGGTACGGTAGCCAGCCATCTGCGCAATGACCTGCTGCAGCTGGGCGTCCCCCGTTACCGGACTGGCACGGTGCGCCTGGGCCAGGTCATAGCGCAGTCCAACGAAGGCTCGATCCCATTTCTCTTTGTACTGGCGCACCTCGGCCGGCGCGCCGATGCTCATGAAAACGTCCTTTTCAAAGCGACGCAGTTCCAGCAAGTCTTCGCGCATGTCCTCCGCCGCGGTCGCGAGCGCGGCGTCACCGTGGCGAACGCTGGTGGCGGCACGATCGAGTCGCTCCATCTCCCAATAGTCGACGGCCGCGGACAATGCGACGGCCAGCATGGCTGCGGCAAGCACCATGGACAAAAATCTTCGGGATTTCAGGAACGACAGCCTCATCGAGCGACCCTCAAATGCCGGATGAGAAATCATTATCCTGCGGGCCGCAGATACTACCTAATTGCGCCTTATGTAGTAACCTTGCGCGCCGCCGCGCCCGTAGCTCAGCTGGATAGAGTACTGCCCTCCGAAGGCAGGGGTCGTGAGTTCGAATCTCGCCGGGCGCGCCATTCCAATACGCGATGGCTATAATGGCCGCCGCCGTTTTCTTAGGGCCCGGATCGGATTGCCAGTGAGCAAACAAGACACGCACTTCTTCAATACATTCAGCATGGTCATCGGCGGATTGATGGTCATCGCGCTGCTGATCTTCGCGCTGGCGCGCTCCGTGGCCGGACGCACCGAAGAGCCGGAGGTCTACGCCGACGCGAAATACGTCGCCAGCGTCGACGAACGCATCAAGCCGTTTGCGCGCGAAGCCGTCGCCGGCGCGGACAATTCCGCGTTGGCAATCCAGGCCGTCGCGCAGACGGGCCCAAGCGCCGCTTTGCCGGTGCCGAAGGACGGACCCACGCTCTACGATGCGGTCTGCAAGAATTGCCACGGCCCAGGGCTGATCGGTGCACCGAAATTTGGCGATCACGCGGCGTGGGCGCCGCGCATCGCCAAGGGCAAGAACGCGCTCTACGAGCATGCGCTCAAGGGATTCAACGCGATGCCCGCCAAGGGCAGCCGCACGGATCTCAGCGACGACCTGATCAAGGCCGGCGTCGATTACATGGTGCAGAAAGGCAGCTAACGCGCCTGTGCGGGCCGCAGGCTCGCGGCCTCGCTGATATGAGCGGACGTGAGCAGCGCCGAGCCATCGAGGTCGGCGATCGTGCGCGCCACTTTCAGCACCCGATGATAACCGCGGGCGCTTAAAGCCAACTGCTCGCTCACACGTTCCAGCAGCCGGCGCGCCGGCGGTTCAAGATTGCAATGCGCCTGAAGGCCCGCATGGTCGAGCCGCGCGTTGCAGCAGCGCTGCCGCGTAAATTGCAGCGCGCGGCATCGGCGCACCTTGGCGGCGATCGTCGTCGCGCCGTCCTCGCCCGGCTCATTCGCGTTGCGCGGCCGTTGCAGCTCGGTCATGTCGGCGCGCGGTATATCGACGTGCAGGTCAATGCGATCGAGCAGCGGACCTGAAATGCGGTCGCGATAGCGCTGAACGCGCCGCGTTCCGCAGCGGCACTCGCGCGAATTATCGCCAAGGTATCCGCACGGACAGGGATTCATCGCGGCCACGAGCTGGAACTCGGCGGGCAGCTCCAGCCGGTCGGATGCGCGCACCAGCGTGATCGCGCCCGATTCCAGTGGTTCACGCAGCGCCTCGAGCACGCGGCGATCGAACTCCGGCAGTTCATCCATGAACAGCACGCCGCGGTGCGCGAGACTGATTTCGCCGGCGCGCAGCCGCGAGCCGCCGCCGACGATCGCATTGGCCGAAGAGGCATGATGCGGGGCGCGAAATGGCCGCTTGCCCCAGCAGGCCGGGTCGAACCCCGCCGCACTGATCGAGGCGATGCCCGCGACCTCGATCGCCTCGGACTCGGTCAGCGGCGGCAGCAGTGAAGGCAAGCGCATCGCCAGCATCGACTTGCCGCTTCCGGGTGGTCCGATCATCAGCAGGCTGTGCCCGCCCGCCGCGGCTATCGCCAGCGCGCGCTTGCCCTGCCATTGCCCGCGCACTTCATCGAGTGCGCTGCTGTTGGGCGCGTTGCTGTCGACGGACACGGGCGCCGCGAATTTGGGGGCACCGCACGGTTCGGCTGCGGCCACGCTTTCGCCGCCAAGGAACGCGCACACGTCGCGGAGCGTTCCGAAACCGTGCGCGCCAGGGTGCTGCGCGAGCCGCGCTTCGGGCAGGTCGGCGGCCGGCACCAGCAATTCGTGTTGTGCGCGCGCCGAGTGGATCGCCGCGAGCAGCAATCCTTTCACCGGGCGTAGTTCACCGCCCAGGCCCAGTTCGCCGTAGCACTCCGGCGGTGTCGGCCGGCGCACCTTGAGCTGCCCGCTCGCGCACAACAGCGCGAGCGCAATCGGCAGGTCGTAACGACCTCCCTCTTTCGACAATTCCACCGGCGCGAGGTTGACGGTGATGCGGCCCGACGGAAAGTCGTAGCCGGAATTGAGGATTGCCGAGCGCACGCGTTCGCGGCTTTCGCGCACGACCGGCGCCGGCAGGCCCACGATACTGAACCCTGGAAGGCCAGCGCCCAGGTGCGCCTCGATCTGCACCAGCGGCGCCTCGAGCCCGAGCTGAGCCCGGCTCAGGATTGAAGCGATGCTCAGGGGCGCGATACCTGCAGCGCATCGAGCCGCTGCTCGAGCTTACTTAAGCGCGCCTCGAGCTCGGCGATACGAGCCTGCGAGCGCTCGAGCACCTTCGCCTGCACGTCGAATTCGCTGCGCGAGGTCAGGTCGAAGCGGCTGGCGGCGCCTTGCAGCACGGTCCGAAAATTGGCTTCGAGCTCAGTGCGCAGACCGCTGACCGCGGCGGGAAGCCCCGCGATGAAGCGCCGGGCAAGTTCGTCAAGTTGCATGTTTTCCATGAATCGGTTCCTCGGTGGGAAGTTTGCCCCGAAACTGCGCGTGGACTTAAGCGCGAGCGGCCAGATTGGTGCAACCGCGCGCCGCCAGTGCCCGCGCTTCGCGCGATTTCGCCACATTCAGCCGTGGCACGGATTCTGCACCTTGCCTCGGAACACCTGCGTGCGGGAAGCAGCATACGCGCACCCTCGCCGGGCCGAAATACGGAATTCAAGGCTTGTCCATTGATAAATGCGGCTCATGAAATTGATCACGGCGGTGATCCGGCCTTTCAAGCTGGACGCGCTGCGCGACGCGGTTGCGCAGATGGGCGTGCAGGGCGTGACCGTGACTGAGCTGCACGAGATCGAGTTTGGACCGCGCTGCAAGCTCGAAATAGCGGTCGATGATTCGATCGCCGACGCGGTGCTGGAGGCCATCGCCAACGTCGCGCGCACCGGACGATCTGGCGATGGTCACATCACGATCGGCGAGCTCGATGAAGCCATCCGCATCCGCACTGGCGAAATGGGCACGGCCGCCACCTGATCGCCGCCTACTGAAACTGAAGCTGGGAGTCGCACGCATGCGCATAGAAGTGTTGAGTGTTTTCCGCAAGCTGGACGCCACGGTGGTCGCCGGCGTGGTTGCTGCGCTGCTCCTGGCGCTGGCGCCACTGCAAGTGCGCCCGGCATTGGCCGATGAGGCTGCGGCAGCGCCAGCGGCAAGTGCCGCACCCGCACCCGCTGCGCCTGCCGCTGCTGAGGCGCCTGCGCCTGCGGCCGCTGCCCCAGCCGCCGCCGCGCCGACGGCGCCTTTCCTGACGACCTTCGACAAGATCAGCTCGGGCGACACCGCGTGGATGCTCACATCCACGGCATTCGTGCTGCTGATGACGATTCCGGGTCTCGCGTTGTTCTACGGCGGCATGGTGCGCAAAAAAAATATCCTCGCCACGCTGATGCAGAGCTTCGCGATCACGTGCGTCGTGACGATCCTGTGGTGGGCGGTGGGTTACTCGCTCGCGTTCACGCCCGGCTCGACGCCCTACCTTGGCGGCTACGATCGCTTCTTCCTGCACGGCGTTGCCTACCTGAAGAACGCCTCGCAGCTGAGCGTCTCGCACATGGCGCAGACGATCCCCGAGACAGTCTTCGTCATGTTCCAGGCCACGTTTGCGATCATCACGCCGGCACTGATCTGCGGCTCCTTTGCCGAGCGCATGAAATTTTCCGCGATGCTGTGGTTCATGGGCATCTGGCTGCTGGTGGTCTACTGCCCGGTCGCGCACTGGATGTGGGAGCCCTCGGGTTGGTTCGTCGCCACGCAGCTGGACTTCGCCGGCGGCACGGTCGTGCACATCAACGCCGGAATCGCGGGACTCGCGACCGCGCTGATGCTCGGCAAGCGCCAGGGCTACGGCAAGGAAGCGATGGCGCCGCACAACCTTACTCTGACCGTGATCGGCGCCTCGCTCCTGTGGTTCGGCTGGTTCGGCTTCAACGCCGGATCGGCGGTCGCCTCGGATGGCCGCGCCGGCATGGCCTTCGCCGTCACGCACATCGCCACGGCCGCGGCGGCGCTTGCCTGGATGTTCACGGAGTGGGTGATGAAAGGGAAACCCAGTGTGCTCGGCATCGCCTCCGGCGCAGTGGCGGGTCTCGTCGCGATTACGCCCGCCTCCGGTTTCGTCGGGCCCGGCGGTTCGGTCATCATCGGCGTGGCGGCCGGCGTCATCTGCTTCGTCTCCTCGACCTCGCTGAAGAAGGTCATGGGCTACGACGACTCGCTCGACGCGTTCGGCGTGCACTGCATCGGCGGTATCGCCGGCGCGCTGCTCACCGGTGCGCTCGTCAGCCCCGAAATCAGCGGTGCGAGCGGCAGCGTGCTGCTGCAGGCTAAAGGCGTCGCCGCCACGCTGATCTGGAGCTTCGCGATGAGCATGATCATTCTCAAGCTCATCGACCTCACCATCGGGCTGCGTGTCAGCCTCGACGACGAACGCGAAGGCCTCGACATTGCACTGCACGGTGAGCGCATCGAATAGAGGCCGCAACCCGACCCCCCGGGAGTGCTAGGGCCTGCTTACACCCACAACGTCAATGCGTTGCTGCTCTAAATGACTTCACGCAAGGCGCAAGGCTCGATGTGTGGTTGTTCCACATGAGAGCCGAGCAACGCCGCGTGAAGTCATTTGGAGCGCAACCCAGAGGGGCGGGGCCGAGATTGCGCGGGGCGGCGTTGGACCTCCCTCATGTACATCCAGTACATAGCGGTCGGCCCGCCTTGCCC
>JBOHZW010000023.1:0-4953 GCA_050738715.1 Steroidobacteraceae bacterium
GAACATAGACGCACTGGCTCCCCGGCCGCGAATGAATACGTATGCGCGCGTGCCAGTGCGCGCGCCGCAACAGGTAAGCTGCCGGAGGCAAAGAGCGATGGAACCGGCCTTGAACAAGAACAAGCCAGCTGAGGCGGGACAACGGCCGGCGACCGCACCCGAACACCTGTGGTGGCACGGCGGACTGATCTACCAGATCTATCCGCGCAGTTTCCTGGATTCCAACGGCGATGGCGTTGGCGACTTGCCTGGCATCATCAGCAAGCTCGACTACGTGGCGAGCCTTGGCGTCGAAGCCATCTGGGTATCGCCGTTCTTCAAGTCGCCGATGGCCGATTTCGGCTACGACATCGCCGATTACCGCGCGGTCGATCCGTTGTTCGGCAAGCTTGAGGATTTCGATCGCCTGCTCGCGAAGGCGCATGGCCTGGGACTGAAGGTGATGATCGACCAGGTGTTGAGCCACACCTCGGCCGAGCACGCGTGGTTCATCGAGAGCCGGAACGATCGCACGAATGCACTCGCCGACTGGTATGTGTGGGCCGATCCGCGCCCAGATGGCGGACCACCGAACAACTGGCTGTCGATCTTCGGCGGCATCGCATGGAAATGGGAACCGCGCCGCGCGCAGTACTA
Organism: Steroidobacteraceae bacterium; assembly: GCA_050738715.1. Lineage (GTDB taxonomy): Bacteria > Pseudomonadota > Gammaproteobacteria > Steroidobacterales > Steroidobacteraceae > FEN-1191. Next base: position 637 of record JBOHZW010000023.1, read on the forward strand.
CCTGCATAATTTCCTCAGCTCGCAGCCCGACCTGAACTTCCACAATCCGCAGGTGCGGCGCGCGGTACTCGACAACCTGAAGTTCTGGCTCGAACGCGGCGTCGACGGTGTGCGTCTCGATGCGATCAACTTCTGTTTCCACGACCAGCAACTGCGCAACAATCCGCCCAAGCCCGTGGAGCAGCGCACCGGACGCGGCTTCGTGCCCGACAACCCGTACGCCTACCAGTACCACGTGTACGACAACACGCGTCCGGAGAACCTGCCGTTCATCGAGGAACTGCGCGCGCTGGTCGATCTATATCCGGGCGCCGCGACGCTCGGCGAAATTTCCGCCGAAGATTCCAGCGCAACGATGGCCGAGTACACCCGTCCCGGCCGCTTGCACATGGGCTACAGCTTCGAGCTGCTGGGCAGCGAACGCTCGCCGGCGCATATCCGCGCGACCGTCGAGGCTGCGCTCATCGCCACAGGCGATGGGTGGCCGTGCTGGTCGATCTCGAACCACGACGTGCAGCGCGTCATGTCGCGATGGGGTCAACCGCATTCACCGCTCCACCTGGCCACGCAACTCACGGCGCTGGTATGTTCGCTGCGCGGCGCGGTCTGCATTTATCAAGGCGAAGAACTGGGCCTGCGCGAGGCGGACGTGCCGTTCGAATCGCTGCGCGATCCTTACGGCAAGGCCTTCTGGCCGAATTTCAAGGGGCGCGACGGTTGCCGCACACCGTTGCCGTGGACCTCTGCCGAGCGCGGCGGATTCAGCAGCGGCATGCCCTGGCTCCCGCTGCCGCCGGAGCAGCTTGCGCTCGCCGTCGACGTGCAGGAGCGCAATCCGTCATCGACGTTGCAGGCGTTTCGCCGCTTCATGCGTTGGCGGCGTCAGCATCCTGCACTTCAATGGGGGGACATCGAGTTTCTGTTAGCAACTGACACGGTTTTGGCGTTCACGCGCCAATACAACGGCGAGCGGCTGCTGGCCGCATTCAACCTGTCGGCGCAGAACGCCTCGGCCGACCTGCCGCGCGTGTACTCAGGCGCGGCGCTCGGCGGCCACGGACTGCCGGAAGGAAAACTCGAAGGTGCGCGGCTGGTGTTTCCGCCGCACGGCGTCGTGTATTGCCGTCTGGCCTAGTGCTGGCGCCAGGATTTGACGACGAGATCGCTGAAGCGCTCGATCGACACGCGCGCATCGCCCCAGGCGTCACTCGATGGCGAAGCATCCTCAAACGAGGTGGCGAATCGATCGTAATCGACTTCATCGATCAGCTTGCCATCCGCTTCGCGCAGCACGGCATGAAGGTGTGCCCCTCCGAGCGACACCGAACGCACGGCATCGAGACTCGGATTCAGCTGGATCTGGTAACGCGTCGGGTGCGAGGGAACTGCCCGCTCGATAGAAACATCGATGCGAAGCGGCGCCGAATCGGAAATTGCCGCGCCCGCGGATTTGAACCCACGTTGCAGGCGCTCCGCGACCGCCTCCTGCAACACGCCGCCCTCGGCCGCGCCGTATTGGTCGTGCAGCGCCTTCTGGAACGATGCACTGATCTTGACGGGCGCAATCGCCACGGCGGTCGTCACCGCTGGCGCCGCGGCACTCGCCGCGAACATCGTCGCGGCGTTGAGCCCGGCGATCAGCACAAGCGGCGCGACAAGACATTTCGAGCGCATGGCCCAATCTTAGCATCGCCTCCGACGTGCAGCTTTAATTCTCTGTAATTCAAGCGGTTAACCCGTCCTACCGGCCTATGGCATCATGCCTCCCGGGGGTCATCGAAAAGAGATGCACGGCAAGCCGACGTCCTTCGACATCGCCTACCTGGCGGGCGTCTCACAACCGACCGTGTCACGCGCGCTGCGCGGCAGCCCGATGGTCAGCCTCGAGACGCGCAAGCGCATCGAAGCGATCGCGCAACAGCTGCACTACAAGGTCGACAAGAACGCCTCGAACCTGCGCTTCCAGCATTCGCACACATTGGCGTTGCTGTTGTTCGAAGATCCGACTCCCGACGAATCCCAGATCAACCCGTTCTTCCTGACGATGCTCGGCTCGATCACGCGTGCCTGCGCGCTGCGCGGTTACGACCTGTTGATCTCGTTCCAGCAGATGTCGAGCGATTGGCACAAGGAATACGAGGACAGCCGCAAGGCTGATGGCATCATCCTGCTGGGCTACGGCGATTACCTCGCCTACCAGTCACGGCTCGAGCAACTCGTCAGCCAGGGCACGCACTTCGTGCGCTGGGGTGCGGTGCAGGCCGGCCAGCCGGGCCTGTCGGTGGGCTGCGATAATTTCCGCGGCGGCTACGACGCAGCACGCCACCTGCTGGGACTCGGACGCCGGCGCTTCGCGTTCCTCGGCGATGCCTCGAACCACTACCCGGAATTCCTCGAACGCCATCGCGGCTGCATCGAGGCGATCACCACGGCGGGAGGCAATCCGGATGCAGTCGCGCAGGTCAACGCGATCAGCACCGAACAATCCGGTTACGACGCGGCGAACGAATTGCTCGGGCGCGATGCGCCTTTCGACGCGATCGTCGCGGCGAGCGACCTGATCGCGATCGGCGCGATGAGAGCACTAAAGGAACGGGACATCGATGTGCCGGCCAAGGTTTCCGTAGTAGGTTTCGATGACATCCCCGCCGCGAGCCTGACGAATCCACCGCTGACGACGGTGATGCAGGACACGCGCCGTGCCGGCGAAGTGCTGGTCGAGACCTTGCTGCGCATGCTGCGCGAGGAGCATGCGGAAGGCACGGTGCTGCCGACTAGGCTGGTCGTGCGGGGCTCGTGTGGAGCGGCACACGCAGCGCCAGCAATCCGGCGATAAAAAAGCAAACGCCGCCGAGCACGAGTACGCCGATCGGCTCGCCGCCGAGGAATCGCCGCAGCACGTAGCGCAGCACACTGGCGGCCACCAGCTGCGGAATCACGATGAACAAATTGAAGATGCCCATGTACACGCCCATGTTGCGTGAGGGCAGGCTGTCTGACAGCAGCGCCTAAGGGAGCGACAGGATCGAGGCCCACGCAAATCCGACGCCGAGCATCGAGGCGATCAACCAGTTGGGATCGCGGATCAGCGCCATCGAGATCAACCCGATGCCACCAAGCCACACGTTAAGCAGATGGCTGCGCTGTAGCCCAAGCGCGCGGACCATGAACGGAATCAACACCGCCGCCAGCGCGGCGAAGCCGTTGTAGGCGCCGAACAGAAAGCCGACCCAGTCGGCGCCATTGTTGTACGCCGCCGATGCGGGATCGGAGCTGTGGAAGTGCGTCTGCGTCACGGCCGGAGTCGTGAACAGCCACATCGAGAACAGCGCGAGCCAGGAAAAGAATTGCACGGGTATCAGCCGGCGCATGGTGCGCGGCATGTTTTCCAGATCGCACATGATGGCGTCGAAGAAACCAGTGCCTGGAATCCATGCATGCGCCAGCAAGGCCACTCCCCACGCCAGCGCCATCACACTTACCAGGTACAGCTCCCGATCGAGCGCGTAATGCGCCACTGTCGAGATTGCCGCCAGGCCCAACGCAGCCCAAACCAGACCCGTGAACACTTGTCTCTTTCCGCCCGCTGCCTGCGATTCCCCGGCAGTTGATTCCGGCGTTGCATCGCTGAAGGCGTGCAACGTCTCGGGAGGATATTCACGCGTACGCAACACGGTCCAGACGACCGCCGCGAGCAACACAAGCGCGCCGAGGGTAAAAGAATAGTGCAGTGTATCGGGCACAAGCGCATGGCCGGCCGCATCACTGGCGTGATTGCTGACGCCGAAGCGCGTGAACAGCCACGGCAGCACGCTCGCTACGACCGCTCCCACGCCGATGAAAAAACTTTGCATCGAGTAACCGGCCGGACGTTGCGCGGGTCCGAGCTGGTCGCCGACGAAGGCACGGAACGGCTCCATCGACACGTTGATCGAGGCGTCAAGCAACCACAGGAGTCCCGCGGCGATCCACAGCGCACCGGAACGCGGCATCGCCAGCAGCGCAATCGAAGCGAGGATCGCGCCGACGAGGAAATACGGACGGCGCCGGCCGAGCCCGGTCCAGGTGCGATCGGAGTAGTAGCCGATGATCGGCTGTACCAGCAGTCCCGTCAGCGGCGCCGCGATCCACAGCGAGGGGATCGCATCGAGGCTCGCTCCCAGCGTCTGGAATATGCGGCTGACGTTGGCGTTCTGCAGGGCGAAGCCAAACTGCAGGCCCAGGAATCCGAAGCACATGTTCCAGATCTGCCAGAAAGTCAGCGTCGGACGTGTGTGATTCGCCATACCGGAGCCACCTTAGGTTGCAGCGGGGCTG
>JBOHZW010000024.1:0-12196 GCA_050738715.1 Steroidobacteraceae bacterium
ATGCCCAGGTACCCGCAGGCGAGTGAGGCGGCGATGGCGATGTACGGGTTTGCGTCGGCGCCGCCGAGCCGGTTCTCGACCCGCCGCGCGTCCGGTCCGGACACCGGCACCCGCAAGCCTGCGGTGCGATTGTCGTAACCCCACTGCACGTTGACCGGAGCCAACTGATAGCGGGCGATGCGTCGATAGGAATTTACGTTTGGCGCGAACAGGCTCATGGCCGGAGGCAGGTAGCGCTGCAGCCCGGCGATGTGCGAGAAGAACAGCGCCGAGGGCGTGCCATCCGGATTGCTGAACACGTTCTCGCGCGTCTTCGTGTCAACGATGCTCTGGTGAATGTGCATCGCGCTGCCCGGCTCCTTCGAGTGGGGCTTCGCCATAAACGTCGCGTACATCTTGTGGCGGAGCGCCGCCTCGCGCGCCGAGCGCTTGAACAGGAACGCCTGGTCGGCCAGCGCCAGCGGATCGCCGTGCAGCAGGTTGATCTCCATCTGCGCGGGGCCGTCTTCGTGGATCAGCGTGTCGATCTCGATGTCCTGCGCTTCGCAGAACGCATACATGTCATCGAAGAGCGGGTCGAACTCGTTGACCGCCGCGATGCTGTACGACTGCCTGCCCGGTTCCGCGCGCCCCGAACGGCCGATCGGCGGCTTCAACTGGTAGTCGGCATCGATGTTCGGCTCGACCAGGTAGAACTCGAGCTCCGGCGCAATCACCGCTTCCCAACCGCGTTCGGCGTACAGGTTCAACACGTGCTGCAGCAGCTGGCGCGGCGCCATCGTCACGCGTCGTCCATCCGAATAGAAGCAGTCGTGGATCACCTGCGCGGTCGGTTCGGCCGCCCACGGCACTACGCGCACGGTTTTCGGATCGGCCTTCAGCACGATGTCGATTTCGGCGGGGCTCATCGCCGAGGACGTATCGCTCGGATAGTCGCCGGTTACCGTCTGCAGGAAAATGCTCTCCGGCAGCCGCATGCCGGCATCCTCGGCAAACTTCTCGGCCGGCATCAGCTTGCCGCGGGCAATGCCCGCCATGTCCGGGATGATTGCCTCGACTTCTGAAATACCGTGGTCACGGAAGAACTGCTGGATCTCATTCGGCATAAATCACCTTGCTTGCATCTGTTCCCGGCAGGCCGCGCCGAATTCGGCAAACAGCGCCAGCGAGAATTTGTTTTCCTGCACCCGCCACTCCGGATGCCATTGCACTGCGAGCGCGAAGCGGCGCGCGGCAGTAACTCGAAATGCTTCGATGACGCCGTCATCGGCGCGCGCCTCGACGCTGAGACCGGAACCCAGCTCGCGCACGCCCTGGCTGTGCAGTGAATTGACGGTAATGCGTGCTGCCCCGCCAGCCAGCCGCTGCAGCAGTCCGCCCGGTTCGAGCGCGACTTCGTGCGCCTCGCCGTATTGCTGCTCGAACGGCTGCTCCTTGTTCTCGCGATGATCGCGATAGCCAGGAACGTCCTGCAGTTTCTGCCACAGCGTGCCGCCGAATGCGACGTTCATTTCCTGGAATCCGCGGCAGATGCCCAGCACTGGCAATCCCGCCGCGACGGCGCGCGGAATCAGCGGCAGCGTCGTTTCGTCGCGATGCGGATCATGCAGCGTGCCGGCTTCGCTCGGCTCGCCGCTATAGCGATGCGGCTCGACGTTGGACGGGCTGCCCGTGAACAACAGTCCGTCGAGCGATGCGAGCAGGCTTTCGTCCTGCAGTTCGCGCCCCAGCGCCGGCACGATGACCGGAATGGCGCCTGCGGCATCGAGTGCCGCCGTGACATATTTCTCGCCGGCCAGATGGTATGGCTGCGGACCCAGCATGCGCCGGTCTGCAGGGATACCGATCAAAGGGCGTCTGGCAGCCATGAAACGGACTCCGGCGTCCTAGCCGTCCAGGCAGGTAGGTGGTCGCCGACAGGAAACGAGAATGAAGCCATTAGACCATAGCGGAATGGCCCCAGTCCTTGCCGAAATGCGCGTTTTTGGCCTTTGGTGCAGCGCAGCAGAAGCTTGTAACTAATTGATTTATATGGTCTCGTTAACCGTGGTGCCGTGCACCAAGCGAAGATCCCAACGGATATAGTCCTTGCAAATCGCTCAGGCATAGAAGTCGTATTCCCGGCTGAAGACCTCCTCTATCAGGTCCCCGTACTCGCCTCGCTTGACCTGAGCGTACAGCGACAGGAATCGTGCCGGCAGGTAGCGCGCCAGCAGATCCGATTTTTCGAGGCGGTCGAGCGCAACGATCAGGTCGCCCGGAAAATCGCTATCGCCTGCCCCGGCTGCGCGCCCTTCGATCGCCTCGCCCGGCTCAAGGCGTTCGCTGATCCCGTGCAACAGCGCCGCCAGGATCGCGGCCATCGACAGGTGCGGGCTGGCATCCGCGCCGGCGACACGATGCTCGATGCGGCGTGCCTCGCCTTCGCCCGGTGGAATGCGGAACGCGACGCTGCGGTTATTACGTCCCCAATCGCGCGAAGTCGGCACGAACTTGCCCAGATACCGGCGCTGCGCGTTGAAGTTCGGCGCATACAGCGCCATCGAGTCGTACATCAACGCCTGCATCCCGGCGACTGCGTTGCGCAACAACGTTTCGCCTCCTGCGGCGCCGAAGCGGTTGCGGCCCGACTCATCGACGATGCTGACGTGCACATGCAGTCCGCTGCCGGGTTGCGCAGCGAAAGGTTTCGCCATGAACGTCGCATCCATGCCGAGTGAGCGCGCGACGCCCTTGACGAGGCGCTTGAGCAACACGGCGTGGTCGGCCGCCAGCAGCGGATCGGCGACGTGGTGCAGATTGATTTCGTACTGGCTGATGCCGTATTCGGCAACGGCACCGCACAGCGGCAGTTGCTGCGCGCTCGCCGCGGCGGCGACGCGGTTGAGAAACTCGCCCATGTCCTCGATGGCATCGAGCGAGAGGTTGCCGGCACGCCGCGGCGCGCTGCGCCCCGGCAGCGCACCGACGCCGATGCGCCCGTCCGCGCTGCGGCGCGCATCGATCAAATAGAACTCGAGCTCGCAGGCCACGACCGGATGCAAGCCCGCGGTGCGGCATCTCGCGATCACATCGGCGAGGATCATGCGCGGGTCGAACCAGAGGTTCGCGGCCTCATTCATCGTCACCATGTGGCACAGCGCTTGCGCGGTGGGCGCGCTGGTCCACGGTACGCGTTGCAGGCTGGATTTGATGGGTCTGGCGATGCCGTCGGGATCACCGTCGTCACGCCCGAGGCCGCCGGCGTTGTGGCCCCAGCCGCGGCAGTCAGCGATCGGCGCGCAGGCCGAAAACATGACGCCGTCGTCGAACAGCTTGTCGCCGTCGGCGGCCGGCAGGCGCTTACCGGCGGTGTTGCCGTTTATGTCGATGACGAAGGCGTCGATGAATTCGATGTCCGGATTTTTGGCCCGGAATGCCTGCCACTCGCTTATGGGAGCTGTATGAGCTGTGCGTTCATGCATGATTTCCTCGCATCGTTGGTTAGAGACGGTCACGGAGGGCGTAATAAAGCATCGCGGCGACGAGCGTCGGCCAGCGCAGTAACTTGCCGCCGGGAAACGGCGGCACCGGCACGCGTCCGAGCAAGTCGAACGCGTCGCGCTCACCGCACAGTGCGTCGGCGACCGCCTTGCCGGCGAATGGCGCGACGACGACGCCGAGTCCCGAGAAACCGCTGGCGTTGACGAGGCCCGGCTCGAGTTGCCGAACCCACGGCATGCGGATCGGCGTGATGGCGAGCGTGCCGCCCCACGCGTAGTCGAAGCGCACGTTGGCGAGCTGCGGAAAGATCTTCAGCACATGCGGCCGGACGAACGCGGCGATGTCGCGCGGAAATCGGTAGCCGTAGTTCTCGCCGCCACCGAACAGCAGGCGGTGATCGGGCGTGATGCGAAAGTAATTCACGACGAAGCGCGAATCAGATACTGCCGCGCCGTTGCTGATCAATTTCCGGGCGCCCACATCGCCCAACGGCTCGGTCACCGCGATGAAATTGTTGATCGGCATGACGCGCCGCTCCACTTCGGGCGCAAGGTGGCGCAAGTAACCATTGCATGCCAGCACGACGCGGCCCGCATGCACATCGCCCGTGCGCGTCCGCACTCGCCAGCCGCCGTCGGCACGCTGAAGCCCGGTGACTTCGACGCTCTCATGCAAGCGCGCGCCATGACTCGCGGCGGCGCGGGCGATGCCGAGCGCGAAATTCAGCGCGTGCAGATGTCCGGCGTGCGCGTCGAAACTGCCACCGTGGTAGTCGGGCGTTGCCACGATCGAGCGCATCTCATCGCGCTCGACATAGCGGATGTGCTCGTAGCCGTAGGCCCCGCGCATGTGCTCGACGTGCGCGCGCGTATCGGCGCAGTAGCGCGCCCGATGATCAGCGTGCACGTACCCAAGCCGCAAATCGCAATCGATACGATAGGTTTCGAGCAGCCAGTCCACGTGCGCGCGCGCGCCGAGCGCGAATTGCCACAGCCGCTGCGCATCGTCCTTGCCCACGCGCGCTTCCAGCCACTGCTGGTCACGGCGCATGCCCACGTGCGCCTGGCCGCCGTTGCGGCCCGATGCGCCCCAGCCGATGCGCGATTGCTCGAGCAGCGTGACCGAGATGCCGCGACGCGCCAGATGCAGCGCCGTCGACAACCCGGCGTAGCCGCCGCCGACTACACAGACATCACAGCGCCCGCCGCCTTCGAAAGGAGCAGTCGCGACTTTCTCCCGCACGGTTGCCGCATAGTACGAGGGCGCATGCGTGGCGCTGGGCAGCAGCGGCGTGGGCGTGGCGCCGAACATGTCATGCCCCGGAGGCGCTTCCGAACAGATCGTTGACAGCGCGGTGAGCCTGGTCAATGGCGACATCGGTGTACGCGCCGCCGCCGGAATCCGAGTTGGCGATCGCGATGCGGCCGAAACGCGCGCGGCCGAGCACTTGCGGCTCGTCGGCTTCCGGCAGTTCCGGTTCCCACAGTGAGTTATGCTCCGGTGCGTAACCGTGCGGCCAGCGATTCACCGTGATCGCGGTTATGTCGGCGGCCGGGTCGAAGCCACCGGACCCAAGCATGCGGCCCATCTGGTCGCGAATGTTGCGTTCGAACACGTCGAACGGTGTCGCCAGCAGTTCCGCGCGTCCCGCGCGATTCTGGTCGTGCTCGGGGAGCCCCGGTCTGCACGGCGTTTTTGTCATCCACACCAGCGTTGGCTCGTCGGGCGAACGCGGACTGCGATAGCTGCCGATGTCGACGATCGCATTGAGTCGCGCCATCGTGTGATAGCAGCCCGGCGCATAGATGAAACTGGCGCCGAGCTTTTCCCAGGCTCGCGAATTGCGGATCGCAACGCTCGTATAGACCAGCGGAGTCTTGACCAGCTGATGCAAGGCCTGCTTCTGCCGCTCGGGCAATTCGGGCGCGAGGTACGGGATGATCATGTTGTAGCAGGCGAGCACGCAGTGCCGCGCGTGCACGGTAAGCGAATGCCCGTCGCGCACGTAAGTGACATTGACGCGGCTGGCCTTGTCCGGCGCGCCATCGTTCCACACGCGCACCGCGGTGCTGTTCAGGCGCAACCGCACCGGGTCTCCGGGTCGATCGAGCCGCGAGTAGTCGGCGCGAGCCGTGACCAGGTCTTCGACTGTCGAACCGGGAATCGCAGCCGGGATCAGCTTGCGCACCAGGCCGCGCGCGATCGTCGCATTGCCGTCCGGAAAATGCAGTCGTGTCGAACCGCCGGTGTCGGCATAGCCCGCCGGCGTGAAGCCCATGCCGGGAATCGAACCGTCATCGAGCTTTAGCCCGTTGAACCCAGGCGACGCAAGGCCCCAGCAATCGAGCGCCGAGACCGCATCGATGCCGACGCCCCATTCACCGTGCGTGCGCGCCTGGTACATCGCGATCGCCTCGGGACCGGCGTGCACATGGTCGCGCAGGTAGGCGAAGTAGCTGATCTTCATCAGCTTCTGTTTCTTCTGCAGCGAGGTCAGTCCAGGCAGGTAATCCTGGTTGGTTGTCTCGATGCGTTCGATATCGCGTTTTGCCGCGTCCGACAACGGTGCTCCAGCCAGGAAATCGCGCCAGGACTTGTGGTGGTAGCCCACGGCGAGATGGTCGGCGCCAAAAGTGTCCTTGTCGAAGAAGATTCCGAGCCGCTTCGAATCCTGGAAGCGGTAAAAATCCGGATCCTGCGCCTGGATGACCGGCGCCAACGCCGACGCATCGATGCCGATCGCCTTCAGCACGCCATCGGCGACGGCGCTGTATGGGCGCGGACTGTCGATGAGCAGCGTGCCGCCATTGATGAGCCGCATCTGCCCATTCAGATCGAACTCATTGCGCTTCGCGTGGCCGCCGAAATCATCGTGGTTGTCGAGCAGCAGTACGCGCGCTTTTGGATTCGCGCCGAGACAGAAGTGCGCGGCCGACAGGCCGCTGATGCCGGCCCCGACGACAACGAGGTCGTACTCTTCGTGCAGGTCGACGGGATCGATCTTAAGCGTGCCATCGCGCAGTGCGTGCGCATTTTCGAAGGAGCCTGGATGGCTGCCGCGCATGCCGGTGAGGCTCGGCGGGTAGTAGCCGGCCCGGTCCTGTGCAGCCATCGGCAAGTCGGGTGCACCGCGGCTGCAGCCCGGCAGCCATGCCGCGGCCAGCAACCCTGCGCTGCCGACGGCTGCACCCTGCACGAAATCGCGGCGCGTGATGGCGCGGTGCATGCCGAGTTCACGATCGGACCGACCGCCGTTACGATTGCGTGTCATTGAACTGCACTCCGGATTGCCGGCTGCACGCCGGTCTGCTCCCCCAGGCAGCGCCGGACGGCGCAACCTCGGGGAGTCGATGGCTACTTGCGACGGTAGGTGAAGGTAAATCCGAACGTGCGCGGACGGAATGTATAGTTTCGCTGCGTCGTGTCGAAAGCATCACCTGCGCTGATCGTGAAGTCGTAGTTGGTGACCGGATGCGTGTCGGTCAGGTTGTCGATGAACGCCGCCACCTGCCACTCGCCCAGCGTGACGCCGCCACGCAATGTCATGAAGTCGGTCGCCGGCAGCGGGTAAGCGGTCTCACTGAACTGCGCCGTGTTCGAGTCTTGTGAGGCGCTCAGCCACTTCGGCGATCCACTGTGCTCGTAGTCGAGGCGCACGAAGGAATCCCTGCCTGCGACATCGAACTTGTACTCGAGACCGATCGACCCCGTGAACGGCGGATTGGGCTGGCCGCCCTGGCCAGAAATGGCATCGCCACTCGATACGATCGGCGGCACCGCGGGATTCAACGAGATCTTCGAATCCTGCGTGTAGCGCGCATCGGTGTAACCGGCCGACAGCTCCATCGTGAAGCTGTCCGTCAGCGCCACGTCAGCTTGCACGTCGATGCCCTTGGCGGTCGCTTCGCCCAGGTTCGATATGAACGAAATCTGGCAGACCGGCGGCACCACCGTCTGCTGGATGTTGTGCCACTTGATGTAGTAGACGCTGCTGGCCAGCTTGAAACGGTTGTTGAAGTTGTTCTTGGCACCGACCTCGATGCTGTCGACGGTGTCTGAATCGAAAGTCTTCGGTGCGCCGTTCGGCAGGTCCAGGTGGTCCGGATCGAAGTCTTCCGAGCAGGCGATGATCGGCAGCGGGTTGTTGCCGCCGCCCGGACGGAAGCCCTTGGCATAGGTCGCGTAGTACATGTCGTTCGGCGTGGCCTGGAACTGCAGGCTGACCTTGGGCGTGAAGGTATTCTCGCTGCGGCTGCTGGTGAGATAGGCGTTGTCGTCGTAAAGCTGCGGGCCGCCCGTCGCGGAATTGAAATCGAATTTCATCCGCGCATAGCGCGCGCCTACGGTTAGTTTGGCCCGATCCGTCAGCTTGTAGCTGCCCTCGCCGAACCACGCGATCTGCTCATCCTTGGCGCGTGTGTCCAGAAAATACGATTCGGTTGGATAGCCCGGGTCGTAGCCGATGCCGAAATAGTCGAGGATGTAGTCGTTCGGCGTAGCGTCGGGTCCGAGCGAGTTGCCGGTGCCCGTGTAAACGGCCTGCAGGAACTGCCCGAGCTGCGGATCATGAATCTGCTCGAGATAGTGCTGCTTATTGACGCTGTAGAAAATGCCGGTCGTCCAGGTCAGCTTTGCGCTGTCGTCGACGGATTGCAGGCGGATTTCCTGCGTGAAGTTCTGCTGGCCGTTGTTGACTGTCGCCGGTGAGCGATAGCCCGTGGCACCCGGAATGCCGGGCGGGTTGTAGGCCGGATTGGTCAGGTGCGTGCCGCTGCCGTCGAGGAATAGCTGCGGCAGGTCGAAGGCGAAGAAACTCTGGTAGAAGCCGAGGTTGTACAGCGTGCCGTCGTAGCCTGTCAGGTCGTCACGATGGTAGTACGAGGTGTTCGAGATCAGGTGCACCTTGTCGAAGTCGGCCTCGATCTTCAGTGACGGCAGGTAAAACTTGTCGGGCGAATTGAGCCGCGTCGGGTTCGCACTGATGTAATGGTGGCTCGACGGATTCGAGTACTGCGTCCAGTAGTTGCCGGCGTCGTTCTTTTTCTCTTCCTGGTAGTAGAAGCTCGGCGTCAGGGTCCAGGTACCGTTCGGCGCCCAGATGGCGGCCAGCCGGAACAGCGAAGTCGTGGCGCGATTCGCGCCCCTGTCTTCCACTGCGAGCGTATCGGGGTTGATGCGGTCGATCCAGCCGCCATCCTTGCGGTACCAAGCGGTCACGCGCATGCCGAATGTGCCGTCGATCAGCGGTCCGCCGGCGGCAATGCCCGCCTCGTAGCTCGGGTCGCCGCCCTGCGTGAACGAGATCTCGCTGCGGCTGTATACGCTGCTCTTGTTCAGGCTCGGCTGCACGGTGATGTAGCGCACCGTGCCGCCCATCGACCCGGAGCCGAACAGCGTGCCCTGCGGACCGCGCAGCACCTCGACGCGCTCGATGTCGAAGGACTTCGGCAGCGCCTCGTCGGGATTGAACGCCAGTGTGCGCATCTGGATCGGCGTGTCGTCAAGATAGATGCCGGTCGTACCTGCGCCACCGCTCGACGCGATGCCGCGGATCGAAATATTGTTGGTGCCCGAATTGTCGACCTTGATGCCCGGCGTGAAGCGGGCGACGTCCGCGATGTCCTTGATGCCGCGCAGGTCGAGGCCTTCCTGCGTGATAGCGGTGACGCTGACCGCGATCTTGCTCATGTTTTCCGCGCGCCGCGTGGCGGTGACGACGACTTCTTCGAGCGGCGAGGAGCTGGCAGCATTGTCGGCTGCCGGATTGTCAGCGGCCGCATCAGCGGCTCGCGCAGTCGTCGGGTGAAGGGTAAGCAGTGCTCCCGCGAGCGCGGCGGTCAGGGCAAGGCTGACAGTTCGGGCCACGCGCGGCCCTGGCGAGGTGAGTGGTTCACGCATGATTTCCCCTTATAGATGATTGTGCGTGCCCATCGGGTCGTGCAAATCCTCGTGGGCACTGCAAGGCACAATAGCCCTGTGGCGAAATGAACGCAATTTGCGCGCGGAATGGCGAACGGGTTGCGTTTCGGCAACAAGAGGTGTAGCGAGCGCCAAGAAAAAGGGCCGCCCCTTGCGGAGCGGCCCATTCACGTACATCTCGAACAGCAGGTTGGCGAGCGCGGATCAGAATCGCCAGGCCATGCCGATTGAAGCCTGGTCGACCGTATAGTCGTAGCCGAGGTTGTTGCCGGTGGCGAGGCGCACCCACTCGAAGTTCAGTTTCGAGCGGCCGCCGAGGTCGAAGTCCACGCCGACACCATAGGTGAAGCCGCTATCGCGGGCATCGACCTGGCCGAAGTCGCGCTGGTAGTCGAGGCTCGCGGCACCGGCGAGGCCATATAGCGATGCGCTGGGCCCAAGCGGCAGCATGCCTTTCAGGTAGCCCGCGAATACCGAATTGACGTCAAGCTTGTACGAATTTGTGTCGGCGATGCCGAGCCCACTGCCGATGCGGCCTTCCACCGCAAGGTACGGACTCAGCGGCGCGCCGATGACGAACATGGCGAGCGTCGGCGTGATCGTGTCGAGGCCCTCCTCGTGATAGCGGAACTGGCCGACGCTGAAACCGGCGTACGGACCGTAGCTGAATTCGCCGTCGTTGCCGCGGCCGTAGTTGTCACGCCAGCCGTTGCCGTTCGCCGCGGCCGTGCCCGCAGCCAACGCACAAATCGTCACCGCCAGCACCTTGTGCACGAACTTCATGAGCACCACTCCTGTGTCAGGACTGCCTGTTGCATAACTGCGGCAAAGTCTGGGGCGCACGCCCTGAACGCCGACTGAACTGCGGCGTTCAGCATCCGTTCAGCTGCATCGAGACCCTGGCAGTACCGCGCGCACAATTTGAGGCGGCCGCGTTGCATTGGTTCTCCTCCAGGGCATATAAGAAGTCTTAATGCGGAGGCCTTATGTATAGGATTGGACCGATACTGGTGTTCGCGCTAGCGCTGTCCGGCTGCGGACTTGCTGAAACCGCCGCGACCGGCGCAACGGCGGCGCAGTCGCAAGCCGAGGCCGCGCGGCAAGGCCAGAAAACCGAACAGCAGGTGCGGCAGCAGGTCGAGGATGCGCAGCGCGTCGATGCCGAGAAACGCCGCGCGGCCGAAGAAAACAACGGCGCAAATTGAAGTCGCGCCGCGGCTAGACTCTCGCGCGCAGCTCGTAGGCGCGATGGATGCGCGCGTTGCGTTGGAAATCGAACGGGATCGTGGCCGACGAAATATCAGTCACCGCCCATTGTCGCGAGACGGCCTCGTCCAGCCTGAATTTCTGCGCGTTTGTCGAGAACAGCAGCAATCCGCCGGGCGCCAACAGCCGCATGCACTGAGTCAATAGTTCGATGTGATCGCGTTGCGTGTCGAGCACGCCGCTCATGCGCTTGGAATTCGAGAACGTCGGCGGATCGAGGAAGATCAGGTCCCACATCGCGCCGCGCGCCTCCTTTAGCCACTCGCAGCAATCGGCGCGCAGCAATTCGTGGCGGTCAGGCGCAACTGAGTTGGCGCGCAGGTTTTCGGCCGCCCAACCCAGGTACGTGGCCGACAGATCGATGCTGAGCGTCGATGTGGCGCCGCCCGCAGCGGCGTAGACCGTTGCGCTCCCCGTGTAGCAGAACAGATTCAGGAAGCGCTTGCCAGCCGCGGCGGCCCGCAGCCGTTCGCGTGTCAGGCGGTGGTCGAGGAAGAGGCCCGTGTCGAGGTAATCGCTGAAATTGACGAGGAACTTGAGTCCGTTCTCCGCTACGCAGGTGAATTCCCCTTGCTGCGCCAAGCGCTCGTACTGTTTCGCGCCGCGCTGGCGGCGGCGCGTGCGCAGGTGCAGATGCTCGCGGTCCACTTGCGCCGCTTCCGGCAGCACCGCCACCGCTTCCGCGCGGCGGCGATCGGCCGCCGCTGCATCAACGGAATCGGGCGCGGCGTACTCCTGCACGTACAGGTGCACGATGCCGCTGGCGGCGTCGGCGTAGCGATCGATGGCGAGCGCGTACTCGGGCATGTCCGCGTCGTAGATCCGGTAGTTGTCGACATGCTGTGCACGTGCGGTCTTGCCCACTAGCCGCAGGTTCTTCGCGATGCGGTTGCCAAACATCTGCGCGCCAGGACTTTCTGCCAGCCGTGGGTCGGGTGCACGCGCCTCTCCGGGCGCGCGCGCCGGCGCACCCGGATCGGCAAGATCAATGCGCAGCAGCTCGCACTCCAACGCTCCGTTCCACACCGCATGCTTGCGGAAGGTTCGCAGGCCGAGCTCGTGTGCAGCGCCGGACTGCGCCGCGCACAGCACCGCGGCTTTCCAGCCTCCGAAATGCGCGCGCAACGTCGCGCCAAGTTCGCGGTATGCAGCAAGCGCCGCGGCATCATCGCCGAGCCGGGCACCGTACGGAGGATTTGTACAAACAAGTCCTGCGGCAACTTCCGGCGGTCGGACTCCCTGCGCCTCACCCACGGAGAACTGCAACAGCTTGTCGACCCCGGCGCGCGCGGCGTTCGCCGCGGCGTTACGCAGCACGGCAGAGTCGCGATCGCTGCCGCGGATGACGTTCGGCACCGTGCCTCGCACGCGAGCGCGCGCCTCATCGAGCAGATCGCCCCACGTGGCCGCGTCGTGGCCACGCCAACGCATGAAGCCCCAGTGGTCGCGCCGCAGGCCGGGCGCGATGTCGGCGGCAATCAATGCGGCCTCGATGGCAAGCGTGCCGGATCCGCACATCGGGTCGAGG
>JBOHZW010000025.1:0-7364 GCA_050738715.1 Steroidobacteraceae bacterium
GTCCCGGCATGGCTGATTCAAGCAGGCAACGACGCACCTCGATTGCCGCGCACGCGCTCACGGCGCGACTTTCAGCACTCCGTAGCGTGCCTCGAACCACGCGCCCAAGTGCTTGCGATTCTTTGCGGCGGTGATCAAAGCGCAGTCCGAAAATGCCACCGCTGTGCGGGCTTGAGTGGCTTGAATCATTTTCAAAACCGTCCGCGCCATGGACGGCGCGGCCGGAGCCCCCATGGACGGGGTCATGGCGTTTTTGAAAATGGTTCAAGCCACTTGAGCCTGCACACTCATATTCGAAGTGCTCTTACATCTCGATCCTAACTAATTGAAATCACAAGAACTAAACTTCGAAGGCGTCGAACGCCGGCCGCTCGGTAATTTCACCGAGAAGGCCTACCTCGACTACTCGATGTACGTGATCCTCGATCGCGCGCTGCCGGCGCTCGGCGATGGGTTGAAGCCAGTGCAGCGGCGCATCGTCTACGCGATGAGCGAGCTCGGGCTGTCGGCTGCATCGAAGCACAAGAAATCGGCGCGCACGGTGGGCGACGTGATCGGCAAGTTCCACCCGCACGGTGACTCGGCCTGCTACGAAGCCATGGTGCACATGGCGCAGGACTTCTCCTTCCGCTACCCGCTGGTCGACGGACAGGGCAACTGGGGTTCGGCGGACGATCCGAAATCGTTCGCGGCGATGCGCTACACCGAATCGCGCCTGACGCGTTACTCGGACCTGCTGCTCGATGAATTGACGGATGGCACCGTTGATTGGGGTCCGAACTTCGACGGCACGATGGAAGAACCATTGCTGTTGCCGGCACGGTTGCCCAACCTGCTGCTGAACGGAGCATCGGGTATTGCGGTCGGCATGGCGACCGACATCCCACCGCACAACCTGCGTGAAATTGCCGCGGCCTGCGTACACCTGCTCGATGAACCCGATGCGACGACGCGCGCGCTGATGAAGCACGTCAAGGGACCTGACCTGCCGACCGGCGCCGAGATCATCTCCAGTCGCGACGAGTTGGTGGAGTTCTACGACAAAGGCAGCGGCAGTTATCGCGCGCGCGCCGTGTGGGAGCAGGAAAAGGAAACGGGCCACATTGTCATCACGCAGTTTCCCTACCAGGTCTCGGGCAGCCGCGTGCAGGAGCAGATCGCGCAGCAGATGCGCGACAAGAAACTGCCGATGGTCGAGGACATCCGCGACGAGTCGGACCACGAGAACGCCACGCGCCTGGTCATCGAGCCGCGCTCGAACCGCGTCGATGTCGAGCAGTTGATGGCGCACCTGCTCGCGACCACCGATCTCGAGCGCAGCTACCGCGTCAACATCAACGTCATCGCGCTCGATGGGCGGCCCCGCGTGATGGGCCTCAGGGCGCTACTCACCGAATGGCTGGAATTCCGCCGCCGCACAGTGCGCCGCCGGCTCGAGTACCGGCTCGACAAGGTCTCGCGCCGGCTGCACATCCTCGATGGCATGCTGATCGCCTACCTCAATCTCGATGAGGTGATCCGAATCATCCGGCGCGAGGAAGAACCCAAGCCGGTGCTGATCAAGCGCTTCAAGTTGTCGGATGAACAGGCTGAAGCAATCCTCGAGACGAAGCTCCGTCACCTCGCCAAGCTCGAGGAAATGAAAATCCGCGACGAGCAGGAACGGTTGGCGACGGAGCGCAAGGAGATCGAGGCACTGCTGGCCAGCAAGGCGAAGCTGACCAAGCTGATCCGCGCGGAAATCGTCGCCGATGCGGCAGAGTATGGCGACGAGCGCCGCACGCGCATCGTCGAGCGCGCTGCCGCGCAGGCGATCGAGGAAACCGAGCTGGTCGCCAACGAGCCGGTGACGATCGTGCTCTCGACTGGCGGTTGGGTACGCGCCGCGAAGGGCCACGACATCGACGCTCGCGCGCTGGCCTACAAGACCGGGGACGCGTTCCATGCCGCGGCACGCGGCCGCAGCACGCAGGCCGCGTTGTTCATCGACAGCACCGGCCGCGCCTATAGCCTGCCGGCGCACAGCTTGCCGTCGGCGCGCGGCACCGGCGAGCCGCTGTCAGGAAGGCTCGATCCGCCCGACGGCGCGCGCTTTGCCGGCGTGCTGATCGGTGAGCCCGCAGATCTTTGGCTGCTTGCGACGGACGCGGGTTTTGGATTTACCGTGCGGCTCGCCGAACTTCAGTCCCGCAACCGGGCCGGCAAGGGCGTCATCAATGTGAGCGCCGGTGCAACGGTGTTGCCGCCGGTGCCGGTGCCGGCAGGAGAGGCGCTGGTGGCCGCCGTCAACAGCGAGGGCAGGCTGCTTGTATTCCCGGCCAGTGAGGTACCGGAATTGCCGCGTGGCAAAGGCAACAAGCTGTTCGGCATCCCTGGCAAGAAGGCCGAGTCACGCGAGGAGTTGATGATCGCGGTGGCAGTCCCTGGCCCCGGACAGTCGCTGCGTGTTTACTCCGGCGAGCGGCAGATGACACTCAGTGCGACCGATCTCAAGCACTATCTCGGACAACGCGCGCAGCGTGGCGCGGTATTGCCGCGTGGCTGGCGCAGCGTCGAGCGCATCGAGGCCGTGGAGAATTGAAAACGGGGCGAAGCATGGCGCTCATCGGCCACGCTTCGCCCCGCAGGTCTTTCCGCAACGGCCGTCGAACGGCCGATACTTCCCAGCTTAACTTGCTTCCTGGGGCTTACTTGGCGGGCGTCATTGCCGCCGGCGCCATCGCCGACTTCGGCAGCGTCATCTTGATCGCCGCGGCTGCCGCTTCCGCTTTCGCCTTCACATCGTTGGCGGTATTGACGGCTTCCTCGACATTGCCCGCGGCGAATGCGGCCTGCGCCTTGCCCCACAGCGTGCCGGCATCGGCGATGCTGGCCTTGGCCGCGGCGACATCAACGCCGGCCGGCGCATGCTTCATCTTCGCCATCGCGTTCACCTTGTTCGTCACCGAAGTGACGAGGCCGGGAAGCGAAGCAGCCATTGCCGGCCACTGCTCGTTCATCGCCTTGACGACTTCGTCCTTTTTCAGCATGGCGGCGCCGAGCAGGCCCTGGGCCTCGGTCATCACGGCCGGCGCGCCAGTCACGACGGTGGCGTAGTCCTTGTTGGCAAACGCCGTCTTCAGGTCATCCAGTTTCTTCTGGACGGAGGCAAGCTGATCGGGCACATACTTGCTCGCGTCAGGAGCGGCGGCGCTCACGGCGCTGTCGATTCCCGCAATGGCCTTCTGCGCCGGTTCCATCTGGCTTGCGCAGGCGCTGAACAACAGCGCGGCGGCAACCGCCAGAAATCCAACGGTCTTCCTGTTTCGAGTCATCATGGCAATCTCGCTCCTGCATTTATGGTTCTTTGGGCGGGTCACCCTCGGCGTCGCCGACGCCCCGCCCGCAATGTTAGCGCGTCATCGCGCCACACGCTGTGCTTATTCGCCCGCGCGGTGGCAGCTTACGAGATTGTCATCGACCGGGCGCAGCCGCGGTGCTTCCTGTGCACAACGCGCGACCGCCAACGGGCAGCGGTGGCGGTAGGCGCAGCCCCCGATCGGCTGCCTGGATTGGGTCCCGACCTCCACCGGTCCGGCGGCGAAACGACGTGCCGGATCGGGCACCGGGTTGGCCGCCAGGAGCGCCCGCGTATACGGATGCTTCGGCGCGCCGTATAGCGCATCGCGCGGCGCATGCTCGACGATCCGGCCACGGAACAGCACCATCACGCGATCGCACAGGAATCGCACCGTGGGCAGGTCGTGCGCTATGAACAGCAGCGCCAATCCGAGCTGCGCGCGCATGTCGCACAACAGGTTGACGATCTGCGAACGGATCGACACATCGAGCGCGGCCACCGGCTCATCACAGATCAAGAGTCGCGGATCGAGCATCAGCGCGCGCGCCAGGCCCACGCGTTGCGCCTGGCCGCCGGAGAGCTGGTGCGGATAGCGCTGCAACAGTTCCGGGCCGATGCCGACGCGCGCGAGCATGGCAGTCACGAGATTGCGGTGCTGCGCGCGCTGCTGCGCGCGATACTCCCGCAGCGGTTCGGCGCAGATTTCCGCGACGGTCATGCGCGGATCGAGCGCGCCGATCGGATCCTGGAATACGATCTGCATGTGTTCGCGGGCTGCGCGCAGTGCGTCGCCATGCAGGTCGAGCAGCGGGAGCTCCTGGAACAGCACGCTGCCGGTGGCTGGAATGAGCCGCAACAGGCTGCGCGCGATGCTGGACTTGCCACTGCCCGACTCGCCCACCAGGCCGACGCTCTCGCCGGCGGCAATATCAAAGCTAACGCCGGCGACCGCGTCCGTTGCCTGCGAGCGCGCCGATGGTCCGTCGCGATAGCGCACGCGCAACGAACGGACCTGCAGCAGTGGTGGCTTAGTCATGCGCGGCCTGTCAGTCATTGACGAGCCCAAGCCGCGTCGACCTGCGCGCTCGAGCCTGCGAAATGGCAGGCCACCACATGGCCGTCCGTCACCGCGCGTAACGGCGGCACAGCGATACAGCGTTCATGCACCAGCGGACAGCGCGGCGCAAAAGCGCATCCCGGCGGCAACGCGGCAAGGTCGGGCGGTTGGCCTGGGATCGATGGGAGCCGCGCCGGCAAGGGCAGGTCCAGCCGCGGGAGCGATCGCAGCAGGCCGGCGCTGTAAGGATGCAGCGGTGAAGCATACAGCTCAGGCGCCGGCGAGAGTTCGACGATGCGGCCGCCGTACATGACGGCGACGCGGTCCGCCATCGAGGCCAGCGCACCGAGGTCATGCGTGACGAACAGCATCGCCACGCCGCTCCGTTCGCGCACGCCGCGCAGCACTTCGAGCACCTGCGCCTGTACGGTGACATCGAGCGCGGTCGTCGGCTCATCGAGCAGCAGGATCTCCGGATCGCACATCAATGCCATCGCGATCAACACGCGTTGGCGCATGCCACCTGAAAGCTCGTGCGGATAGCAGCGCAGGCGCTCCGTGGGCGCATCGATCTGCACCAGCGACAGCAGCTCGGCGGCGCGCGCGAGCGCTGCACGGCGTCCCAGCTGCAACTGCCGGCGCGCGCCTTCGATGAGCTGGGTGCCGATCGCCAGATACGGATTCAGCGCGCTCATCGGATCCTGGAACACGATCGCGATGCGTCGGCCGCGCACCGCCTCGAGCTGCCTTAAGCTTGCGCCCAGCAATTCCTCGCCGCGGTAGCGGATGCTGCCGCTGACCCGCGCGCCGGCGGCCGTGAGTCCCAGCAGAGCCAGCAGCAGCTGCGTTTTGCCGGAGCCGGATTCGCCCACTAACCCCAAGCACTCGCGCTCGCGCAGCTCGAGGTCTACTGCATCTACCGCCCGGAGCTCATGGCCGCCGCGATAGTAGCTGACGCCAAGCGAGCGCAGCTGCAGGAGCGGGGCGTGCGCGTCAACCATGGCGATCGTGCTCGTGGCGTGGATCGAGCGCGTCGCGCAGCGCGTCGCCGAGGCGATTGAGGCACAGGATGATCGTCGCGAGAAACGCCGCAGGGAATACCAGCAGGTATGGATTCGCCTGCATCTCGTTCGCGCCTTCGGCCACCAGCGAGCCCAGCGAGGCGAGCGGTGCGTGCACGCCCAGCCCCAGGAAACTGAGCAAGGCCTCGAACAGGATGACGCCAGGTATGGTCAGCGTCGCGTAGACCGCCACCAGTCCGATCAGGTTCGGCAGGATGTGCCGCCGGATCATCGCGCCGGTTCGTACGCCGAGCGCGCGCGCGGCCTCGATGTATTCCTGCTCGCGTATCGACAGCGTCTGGCCACGCACGATGCGCGCGATGTCGAGCCAGGAGACCGCGCCAATGGCGACGAACACCATCAGGAAATGGCGCCCGAAGATCACTTCGAGCACGATGACGAACGGGATGAACGGGATCGTGTAAAGCACATCGACGGTGCGCATCAGCGCGCCGTCGACGCGCCCCCCGACATAACCCGCGACCGCGCCCCAGGTCACGCCGATCGCGACGCTGATCAAACTCGCGGCGATGCCGACGAGCAGCGAGATGCGGCATCCCCACATGACCCGCACCAGCAGGTCGCGTCCGAGGCTGTCCGTGCCGAACAGGTGTCCACCCGCAACCGCGGGAGGCCGGAAGATCTCCGTCCAGGCGGGCGTTGCGAAATCGAACGGCGAAACCAGTGGCACCAGCAGCGCCGCCGCAACGATCAACGCCAGCAGCGCCGCGGCGATGACGGCGCTTGGTCGCGCGCGCAGCCGCAGCCAGCACTGGCGCCACAGGCCGCCCTCGGCAGCGACCTTGCCGGTGTCCTGCGTGACGGCGGCTGCGCTGTTCATGTGCGCGCGCGCACGCGCGGATCGAGCCACGCATAGCACAGGTCCACGAGGAGGTTGAGGCCGATGATCAGCGCGCCGTACAACACCGTGATGCCGGTGACCACGGTGTAGTCGCGGTTCAGCGCGCCGGTGACGAACAGCCGGCCGATTCCCGGGAGTGCAAACTGCTGGTCGATGACGATGGATCCGGTCAGCACGCCGGCCAGCGCCGGGCCGAGGAAGGAGACCAGCGGCATCAGCGTCGGACGCAACGCATGCCGCAGCACGATGAGGTGCTCCGGCAAGCCCTTGGCGCGCGCGCTGCGAATGTAAGGCTGGTTCAAAGCCTCGATCGCCGCCGAGCGCACGATGCGCGCGATGTACGCGGTGTACGGCAAGGCGAGCGCGACGGCGGGCAGCAGCAGGTGGCGCCACGAACCTGCGACCCAATCGCCCGCCGGCAGCCAATGCAGCCGCATCGCAAACACGAGTATCAACAGCGGCGCGGTCACGAACACCGGCACCGAGATGCCCAGCATCGCGATGCCCATCGGCACCTGGTCGCGCCAGGCCCCGGGGCGTGTTGCCGCGACCAGCCCCGCGGTGCAGCCCAGCAGCAGCGCGAGCAGCATCGCCACGCCGCCAATCGCAGCATCGACCGGCAGCCCTTGCGCGATCAGTTCATTGACCGAGGTATTGCGGTACTGGAAGGAGGGGCCGAAATCGCCGTGCAGCAGTGCGCCGAGATAGCGCAGGTACTGCCTCCACACCGGTTCATCGAGGTGATAGCGCGCTTCGATGGCTTGCCGGATCTCGCGGATCAGTACGTGGTCCGAGTCGAAGGGCCCGCCGGGCGTCAGGTGCAGCAGCACGAAGGCCAGCGTCGCGACGACCAGCAGCGTCGGTATCGCCGTCAGCAGCCGCCGTACCAGGAAGCGCAGCACGCGATGTCCTCCCTAATGATCGCCGTGTTCGAGGAGGTACATGTATTGCGACAGGTTGCGATCCTGGATGTTGCTGGTCCAGCCGCGAACATAAGAGCGGATCAGGTGCCGCGTCGCATAGTAATAGAGCGGGATGCAGGCG
>JBOHZW010000026.1:0-2177 GCA_050738715.1 Steroidobacteraceae bacterium
GTTCGCATCCTCGATGCGTTCGGCCACCGTCTGGATCGCGCGTTTAGCCGCAGCTTCGACGAGGGCGCGGACGCGCTGTTGCGAATCCTCGTTGGCGGTCAGGCCCTGCATCAACGATCCGTCGATCTTGATGAAATCGACCGCAAGTGAGTTGAGCAGGCCGTGCGGATCGCGGCCGGCCCCGAAGTGTTCGAGGGCGAGCTTGATCTGGCGCTTGCGTAGATCGCCCAACAGCGATTGCGTTTGCGGCAAGTGCCGCTCGGCCACGGCCTCGGTCACCTGCACGCACAAGCGCTGTGCGTCGGCGCCGGTCGTCTTGACTTCGCTTGCGAGCCAGTCGGCAAGCGTCGTGTCGAGCACGCTGTCGCGCGACAGGCGCACGAACAACTGGTCTGGCTTGCGCTTCGCGATCACTTCAAGCGCCGCGCGCAACACCCAGCGATCGATGTTGCGCATCAAATCGTTGCGCTCGGCCGCCGGCATGAATTCGGAGGGCAACACCTCGCGCGCCTGCGTATCGAGCATGCGCACGGCGACATCGAAGATCTTCTGCGCGCTGCCGCTCAGGCTGGCGATCGGCTGCTGCACCAGGTGAAAACGGTTCTCGGCCAGCGCCGCCTTGATGTGCTTGACCCAGACCTGGTCGTAGGCGAGCACGCGCGTGTCCTGGTCGACGCGCTCATTGACGATGACCTGGTTGCCGCCGCGGTCGGCGCATTTCTGCAACGCGCCCTGCGCCACGCTCACGCCATCATCGAGGCTTAGATCCGCGCTCGACAGTGCGGCGAGGCCGGCAGAGCAAGTGATCTGCACCGAGTGCTCACCGATGGAGAAGCTGTGCTTGCCGACACGCTCGACCAGGCTTTCACTCCAGGCCTCGGCGTCGCGCGGGTTGCCGCGCTCGAGCAGCAGCAGCAGGCCGGCGGCGCCAAAATGGCCGGCAATGTCGTTGGGGCCGAGCATCGCGCGCACCTGCGCGGCGAACTGCGCGATCAATTCCTCGGTTGCGCCGACGCCGATCTGCTTGGCGACGTCGCTGAATTTGTCGGGCCGCAGCAGCGCCAGGCAGCGCACGCCGCCCGAGGGCGGATTTGCGAGCCGCTCGGTGCACAGCCGCAGCAGGTGCTGGCGCAGCCACAGTCCGCTGGTCGGGTCGCGCAACACCGCATCCGCGAGTTCCGTCGCCAGCGCGCGGTCGTCGCGCTTGGTCGCCGGCACGATCAGCTGCACGCAGGGCTCGCCGTCGAACTCGCCACCGGCCAGGACCAGTTCAAGCGCCACGCCCGATCCGTCGGCGAGCAGCGCACCCGCCTTCAGCACGTGATCGCTCCAACGTCCCTGGGCACAGGCCGACAGGGCGCCTTTCAATGGAGCCTGCGTCTCGCCATCGAATAGATCCATGACGGGCTGGCCAACGAGCGCGCTGGCGTCGGCATAGCCGAACAGTTCCAGCCAGGAACCATTGACCTGCACGACAATGCCTTCCTGCACCTGCGCGATCGCATCGTTGGAACGGTGCAGCACCGTTTCGAGCTGCCGTCGGTAATCCTGCGCGGTGCGCAGCGTGTTGGTCAGCGTGCGCTCCATGCGGAAGGCGCGCAGCTCACGGTGGATCACGGCCTGCACGTGCTCCGGATGTGCGATCGACATCGTGTCGCGCGCTCCGCGCGCCATGTCCTGCCCCGTGGCGGCGCCGTCAAGCTGTTCGCGGATGACGATCAGCGGCACGCCCGGCGCCATCCGGTCGCGCACCGCCGCGAGGCCGGAGAGCTGCTCGGCACTTGGCGCGAACAGGACGACCATCTCTGGATTGAGCTGCTCGAGCGCATCCGGAACGTCCTGCACGTCGGGGATCCACGTGCAGTGCGCCGCCAGCCCGCTGTTGCGCAGCAGGCTGTTGAGCGTTTCCACCGTGTCGCGGGAAACGCTCTGCACCAGCACCGGCACTGCCGTCGTATCGCCCAACAAACGCTCCGCGCGCGAGGCACAGCGCCCCGCTGAATATGGAAAATTCTAGCATTATGACCCCGGCACACCGTGCGCCATGCCGCGGTTTGGCACGCCGGCCGAAAAGCCGCTGGATTGCCGCTGCCGACGCCGCCAATGGCGCCCGCGCCGCCGGTGGCGCCGGTGGCAGCAAAAGAGTGATGCCGTTATCATGTGCGGCCCTACAAGAG
>JBOHZW010000027.1:0-1902 GCA_050738715.1 Steroidobacteraceae bacterium
CGGTCACGGTGATCGACAGAAACCCGAGGATCGGCACCGATTGCAGGATGTCGAGCAACGGGATCAGCACGCGCGCGGCGCGCGGCGACTTCGCCGCCCATGTCGCGTAGCTCAGCGTGAACGCAAGCGACAACGCCAGTGCCGTGAACATGCGCAGGGTCGTGCGTGCCGCATAGACCGGGAGCTGTGCGGGATCGAGCGACAGCGGCGTCGCGTCGAGTTTCGACAGGGGCTCGAGCAGACCGCGGCTCGCCTCGGCCAGGAATACCAGCAGTGCCAGCACCACCAGCAACGCGAGCGCATCCCAACGCGACACGAGATCGCGCAGGAAGCCAAAGTGATGGGTGCGGCTCGCGCGCAGCATCAGGCTCTCCTGGGCTGGTTTATAGTGGCGCGCAGTATATAGGGCTTCAGCGCCGCATTCGGCGCTCACGCAGCATGAGCGAACACAATCATTGCACGCAGGTGACAAACGAGCACGGCTTCGATGCCGTCAATCCGCTCGCTGAACGCCGCACGCGCTGGGTGGTGATCCTGACCGCTGCGACGATGGTGGTCGAACTGCTGGCCGGATGGCGGTACGGCTCCATGGCACTGCTGGCCGACGGCTGGCACATGAGCTCGCACGTCATCGCGCTTGGACTCTCTGTCGCCGCGTATGCGCTGGCGCGCCGGCTGCGGCGGGATGTCCGCTTCGCATTCGGCACGTGGAAGATCGAAGTGCTGGGTGGATACACCAGCGCGCTGCTGCTGGCCGGCGTCGTCGTGCTGATGGGTTACGAATGCGTAACGCGGCTGGTGCGCCCGCTGCCGATCGCCTACGACGAGGCGCTGCTGGTCGCGACGCTGGGCCTCATCGTGAACCTGTTGTCCGCCTGGATGTTGTCGGGCGCAGCGCATGGGTCGGACGCGGCGCATGGGCACGCGCACGAACACCGGCACGGCGACCCGAACCTGCGTTCCGCCTATGTGCACGTGGCGGCCGACGCCGCGACTTCGCTGTTCGCGATCGGCGCGCTGGCGGGCGGAAAATACTTGCACATCGGCTGGCTGGATGCCGGTGTCGGCCTGCTCGGCTCCGGCATCGTCGCTGCATGGGCGGTGTCGCTGCTGCGTTCGACCGGCCGGCTGCTGCTGGACGCCGACATGGACGCACCCGTTGTCGCCGAGATTCGCCGGGTTGTGCGCGAATCCACGCTTCCGGCCGAACTCGACGACCTGCATGTGTGGCGGGTGGGCAAGGGCCGCTATGCCTGCATCCTGAGTGTGACGGCCGCGGCGCCGGCAACGCCCGCCTATTTCCGTTCGCTGTTGCGCGCGCACTCTGAACTCGTTCACGTCACCGTCGAAGTCAATCAACCCGCTGTTGCCTGATACACGTTTGCGCTATCTTCGGCTGCCTCGAAGCCTCAACAGACGGGGATAACCATGGCTCAACCCAGCTACCAGGGCCGGTTCATCTGGACCGAACTGCTCTGCAATGACGCCAACGCTGCCGCCGCTTTCTACGGGCGCATCCTGCCGTGGCAGTCGCAGCCCTTCAGCCCCGGATCGCCGTACCTCGTGTTCAACGTCAATGGCGGGGCGCCGCTGGCCGGCAACATGTCACTCCCGGCGGAGTCGCGCGCGATGGGTATGGTGCCGCATTGGCGCGCGTACATCGGCGCCAGCGATGTCGACGCGATCGTCGCGCAGGCATCGCGGCTCGGCGCGCGCATTCTCGAACCGCCGCGCGACCTGCCCGGGGTGGGACGTGCCGCGTTGCTC
Organism: Steroidobacteraceae bacterium; assembly: GCA_050738715.1. Lineage (GTDB taxonomy): Bacteria > Pseudomonadota > Gammaproteobacteria > Steroidobacterales > Steroidobacteraceae > FEN-1191. Next base: position 1,768 of record JBOHZW010000027.1, read on the forward strand.
GCCGATCCCGAAGGTGCTCGATTCGGTGTCTATCGCCCGCTGGAGGGGGGTACGCGTCCTGAACCGGCATTCACCTGGTACGAACTTGCAGCGCGTTCGCGTGATACCGCGCTCGCTTTCTACCAGCAACTGTTC
>JBOHZW010000028.1:0-4870 GCA_050738715.1 Steroidobacteraceae bacterium
GGCAATGTACTACTCGGGCAAGAATCCTCTGAAGCGCGTAACGCGCACGTCGGAAGGCGTCGTGATTCCGCGAGGTTTGAAGGTGCGCCGGCTGCACAAGGCGTTCCTGCGCTACCACGACGCGAACAACTGGCCGCTGCTGCGCGAAGCGTTGCGCCGCATGGGGCGCACTGACCTGATCGGTCCGGGGCGCCAGCAACTCATCCCATCATGGCAGCCTCGCGGCACCGGATTGGCGCGCGAAGGCCAACGCGCCGCGCCGACGCGCGGCCAGTCGAAGCCGGTCCGGCCGATGCGCACGCAGCACACCGGCCTGCCGTTAACACCGGCGCTACCGCGAAAGCCACCGTCATCGCAAATGCCGCCTGCGCCGCGCGCCGGCGCGAAAGCTGGCGGGCGCCAGGGACGCAAGCGGGCGCGGTGAGCGCGTTGAGCGCTGAGCGCCCCGCCGATTCACCGCTCGCGCAAGCGCTGCGCGCCACACTCGCCACGCATCGCGACGCCGTATTGCAAGCACCGCCGGGCGCGGGCAAGAGCACGTTGGTGCCGCTTGCGTTGCTCGATGAGCCGTGGATGCGCGATCGCAAGATCCTGCTTCTCGAGCCGCGCCGTGTTGCTGCGCGCGCGATCGCGCGCCGGATGGCCTCGCTCCGCGGCGAGACGGTGGGCGCAACGGTGGGTTATCGGATGCGGCTTGACACGCGCGTGTCTCGCGACACACGCGTTGAAGTCATCACTGAGGGCGTGCTCACGCGCATGCTGCAAATTGACCCGGAACTCAGCGGCGTAGGCTGCGTGATCTTCGATGAGTTTCACGAGCGGAGCCTGCAGGCCGATCTCGGGCTCGCGCTTTGCCTCGATGCGCGCGCGGCCCTGGAGAGTTCGTTTCGTGTGCTGGTCATGTCGGCGACGCTCGACGGTGCGCGCGTTGCAGCGCTCCTTGGGAGTGGGCCGATCGTTGACGTGCCGGGCAGGCAGTTTCATGTCGACATTGTCTACGCCGGCCGTGGCGCACCACTGCTGCCCGGCGCCGCCGATTCGCCCGAGCGCCTGGTGGCGCAAGTCGTGCGGCGCGCGCTCAGCGAATCAGACGGCGACCTGCTGGTGTTCCTGCCCGGAGCAGGTGAGATCCGGCGTGTGCAATCGCTGCTCGCCGATCTCGCCGGTGCGCGCCTGCTGCTGTTGCCGTTGTACGGCGACCTCGATGCAGCAGAACAGGACGCCGTGCTGAATCCTGCCGCTGCCGGCGTGCGGCGCATCGTGCTTTCGACCAACATCGCCGAGACCAGTGTGACGATTCCCGGCGTCACGGTGGTTGTCGACGCGGGCCTCTCGCGACGTTCGCGTTTCGATCCGGTCACTGGCATGAGCCGGCTGGAAGTGACCCGCATTTCGCGCGCCGCTGCAGATCAACGTGCGGGCCGCGCAGGACGCACAGCGCCGGGCCGATGCTACCGGCTTTGGAGCGAAGGCTCGCACGTCAGCCTCGCCGCGTTCACGCCGGCCGAAATCACCGAAGCCGATCTGTCGCCGCTGGCGCTCGAGCTGGCGCAATGGGGAAACGGCGATGCGTCGCAACTCGCCTGGCTCGACGTGCCGCCCGCGCCGATGCTCTCGCAGGCGCGAGAGTTGCTGCAGCGCCTCGACGCACTCGATCACGCGGGCGCGATCACGCCGCTCGGCCGCGCGATGGCTGAATTGCCGTTGCATCCGCGCCTGGCGCACATGCTGCTCGCTGCGAAATCCCGCGACGCGTTGCCGCTGGCCGCCGAACTCGCAGCGCTCCTGTCGGAGCGCGATGTGCTCCGGCAAAGCGGCGGGCAGCGCGACCCGGATGTGCGTACGCGTCTGGAGATGCTGCGCGGCGACACGGGCGCGAGGCAGGTCGAGCGGCACGTGCGCCAACGCATGCAGGACAACGCGGCGCAATTCGTGCGGCGGGCCGGGGGCACCGATCGGCCGCGCGCATCCGGCGCTGCGGTCGCTACGCCGGGAATGTTGCTGGCGACGGCTTTTCCCGATCGCATCGGCAAGCGGCGCGCGGAAGGCTCCGGGCGTTACCTGCTGGCAAACGGCCGCGGTGCGGCATTTCCAGCCGCAACCGGTCTGGCTGCACAGGAATACATCGTCGCGGTCGAACTCGACGATCGCGACCGCGAAGCGCGGATCGATCTGGCGGCGCCACTCGAGGCTGCGGAGCTCGAGGCCTTGTACGGCGCGCAATTAATCGTCGATGAACAGGTGGAGTGGGACACGCGTGCCGGCGCCGTGCAGGCGCAACGCCGGCGGCGATTCGGTGCGTTGGTTGTCGAGCAAAAACCGCTGCAATCGGTGCCGCAGGAACTGGCCGCAGCGGCTATGCTCGAGGGCGTGCGCCAGCTCGGACTCGACGCACTCCCCTGGGACGATGCCACGCGGAACCTGCAATCGCGTCTCGAATTCGTGCGCCTCTTGCCGCAAGCCCCATATGGGCCGTGGCCCGCGAGCGATGATGCGTCGCTGCTGCACGATCTGGACCAGTGGTTGCCGGCCTGGCTCGTGGGCGTGTCGCGGCGCGAACAGCTCACGCGAGTGCCGCTCGCCGATGCATTGCTGGGCCGGCTTTCGGGCGCGCAGCGTCGCGCGCTCGATGAACTGGCGCCGCGCGACATGCTCGTGCCGTCCGGGTCGCGCATCCGCATCGACTACACCGGGGATGGCGCGCCGGCCATCGCTGTGCGGTTGCAGGAGGTCTTCGGGCTCACCGCGACGCCACGCATCGGCGGTGGCGCCGTTCCGGTCAGTTTCAGGCTCCTGTCGCCAGCCCAACGGCCGGTGCAGATCACGCGCGATCTTGCCGGCTTCTGGAAGACCAGCTACGCCGAAGTGCGCAAGGAGATGCGCGGTCGATATCCGAAGCACAACTGGCCGGAAGACCCTTTCAGTGCTCCTCCTACACGAGGTGCGCGGCGGCGCATCTGATTATTCCGCGCCGTCATTGGCAGCGGCGGGGCGAGGCGCTATCTTTGCGGCATGAAAACCCTGCACCGCCTGCCGCTCTTCCTGGGCGCCGCCACGATCTTGCTGTTTGTGTCTGCGTGCTCGAAGCACGCGACGCCGGAATCCGCCGCGACGCCATCGCTCGCGACTGCGCATAACGCGAATCCCCACACGGATGCCCCCGGTATCGCCTGGTTTGCCGGCGATGTCGGCGCGGCCTTCGATGCGGCACGCACTGCGCGCAAGCCCTTGCTGCTGTACTGGGGCGCGATCTGGTGTCCGCCCTGCCAGCAGCTCAAGTCGACGGTCTTCTCGCGCCCTGATTTCATCGCCAAGAGCGCACTGTTCGTGCCGGTGTACCTCGATGGCGACGACGCTGGTGCGCAAAAGTGGGGTGAGGAATTTCATGTGTCCGGATATCCGACGCTGGTCGTGCTCGACGCCGATCGCCACGAGCTGATGCGCATTGCCGGTGGCATGGATCTCGATCAGTACGCCGGCGTGCTCGACAACGCGCTGGCCGATCTGCAACCGGCGTCGGCGTTGCTCGATGCGGCTGCCGGCGGTCACGCACTTAGCCTAGGCCAGTGCCGTCGGCTTGCGCTCAATGCGTGGGAACTCGACAGCCCGACCGATGCAGCAGCGAGCGCCAGGCTGGCGCAGCAATTGGACGCTGCCGCCAATCACTGCCCCGCCGATGCGCGCGTCGAGCGCGCGCGCCTGCAGATTTTCGCCGCCGCATACGCAACGCACGCCGAATCCGACGCGCTCAAGGGCGGAGCAAAGCCGAGCGCGGTGCTGCTCCCGCACGTGGACGCAGTCGACAAGGTCCTCGCAAACGACAGTACGGCGCTCGCCACGGCCGATGCGCTGCAGATTCTCGACGAGGATTTTTTCCGCGTGGTCAAGACGCGCGGCAATGCCGCGGCCTGGCTGGCGCGCTTCAGCAAGATCATGGATGTCACTGCGGCGCAACCGGGATTCGCCGAAGCCGACCAGCTGGGTGCAGTCGGCTCGAAACTGCAGGCGATCAAGACCATCAACGGCGCCATTCCGGCCGGAGCCGTCCGTGCTGCCACAGCGCGCGTGAACGCGGCACTGGCGGAACGCCAGATACCGTACGTGCGCTCCGGCATCATCAACGCGGTGCTGCCGATCTACGACATGCTCGGGCAGAACGAGCAGGCGTACAAAGTGGTGCAGGGCGAGCTGAAGAACACGGCCACGCCGTACTACTACAAGACAGATCTCGGCGAACTGGCCGAGGAGCTCGGTCGCAAGAACGAAGCGCTCAAGTGGTACTCGGAAGGTTTCGCCGAAGCGCAGGGCCCGGCGACGCGCTTCCAGTGGGGCGCGATCTACGCCTCGAGCCTGCTGCGGCTCGAGCCGGATGACGGTGCAAAAATCGGTACCGTGACATCACAGGTGCTCGGCGAGCTCGATGGACCCGACCGCATCTATCGCCGCGCCCGCATGCGGCTCGAGAAGCTCGACGTGGCGCTGCGCAAATGGGACACCGATACGAAAGGTGCGCATCACGATGTGCTGGTCAACCTGCATGATCGCATGCAGCAGATCTGCGGCAAGATTCCGAAGACCGAAGCCGCGCGCGGCAGCTGCGACGCCTTCCTCGCCAGCGCCTGACCGGCGCTGTCAGCGCCCTGCTAGACTTGGCTGGTCGTTCGCGACGGGCCTGTAGCACAACGGTTAGTGCAGGGGACTCATAATCCCTTGGTTGTAGGTTCGAATCCTACCGGGCCCACCACTTCAGCATGGTCCGTTCCGAGCACATCGGTAACGTTTTATTCCGGGCACATGGGTAACACTTTAGCGCCGAAGGGATTTTCTGCGCTAGTGATTGTGCCGGTCTGGTGATCGAAGAAGCCCAGAT